>DAOUVG010000016.1 GCA_030667735.1 Dehalococcoidales bacterium | reverse complement strand
TAAAGTCGGCGGGGCCGGTATAGCCGCTGAAGCCGGTGTCCGGGGCCAGAGCAGGTCTCTTCCTCTATTCAATCCGAGGTACACTTTTGACACCTTTGTTGTCGGTAGTTCCAACCAGCTTGCCTACGCCGCCGCACAGAAGGTAGTTGAAAACCCGGGGAAAACCTACAATCCCCTGTTTATCCACGGACCGGCCGGGATGGGCAAGACCCATCTCCTGCACGCTATCGGACATGCCGTCTCGGCCGACGGGCTTGACGCTCTTTACGTCAGCGCGGAGCAGTTCACCAACGAACTGGTCAGCGCCATACGCGGCGGTGAAACCGAGGAATTCCGCAGGAAGTATCGCAGCGTGGACGTACTCATGGTAGATGATGTTCAGTTCTTCGGTGGCAAGGAACGTACCAGAGAGAACTTCTTCCATACTTTCAACGCACTACATGCGGACAACCGTCAGGTTGCCGTCACCTGCGACTGCCCGCCGCGGTCGATGCCACAAATCCAGGAACAAATGCGCTCCCGCTTCGAATGGGGGCTGGTCACCGACCTCCAGCCGCCCGACTTCGAGACACGCCTGTCCATCCTGCAAGCGAAAGCGAAGCGGGAGGGTATGGAGATTATGCCGGACGTTCTCGAACTCATCGCCCTCCAGATCAAGGAGAACATAAGACGACTCGAGGGTTCCCTGAACCGTGTCATTGCCTACGCCAGGATTATGAAAACCATGATTACTCCTGAGATGGCCTCCCGAGCTCTGGACGACATCGCCAGCAAGGAATCTCCACCGGCGCGACTCACTCCACCGCAGATTGTCGAGGCCGTGGCCACAAGCTTCCAGATGCCCCTTTCTGAAATCAAGGGAAGGAAAAGGGACGAGGCTACCGTCCTGGCCCGACAGGTCACCATGTACCTTATGAGGCAGGAAACCGAATGCTCCCTGGCGGATATCGGCAGAGAGCTGGGTGGACGGAGTCCGTCGACTATCAGCTACGCCTATGAAAAGATTGCCAACAATATCGGCAATGACCCCCACCTGAGACGGCAGGTGTTCAATATCCAGCAGAAGCTGCACTCGTCCTCACGTACGGCAAATTAATAGTCCCTCGCAGGATTTGGATAGACGGACACAGTTTTTCGATAACTTGCTCCCCTTTCAATAACACCGTCGGGACCACACTCACACTATTGTCGCAATCTTACCCCGCCAGCAAATTCAATGTTACACAGATACGTGCTAGTATTAGTAATAAGAATATTCTCCTTATACCCTGAGTTAAGAATAGTAGCTTTTTATCTATTACTTGTAATATATGGTTGGTTAGTGCGGGAAAATGTTTGATACAGCTGAGATTAAGGTCAGGGCCGGCAACGGGGGTAGCGGTGCGATAAGCTTTCGCAGGGAGAAGTATGTTCCCTACGGGGGGCCTGATGGTGGTGATGGTGGTGACGGGGGTAATGTGGTCATTGTGGCTGATGACAGTGTTACCAACCTGCTTGCATTTCGGCGTAAGGCGTCCTATAAAGCGGGGCGTGGTGGAAACGGACAGAGGAGGAAGAAGCACGGGCCACGAGGAGAATACCTGTTTCTGATGGTACCTCTGGGAACCATGATACTGGACAAGGACCGGTCGGGCGCCGATGCCCTTCTGGCCGACCTGGAACAGCCCGGGCAGCGAGTGGTGGTCGCCAGGGGAGGCAAGGCGGGGCTGGGCAACACCCACTTTGCTTCATCGACCAATCAAGCGCCCCAGATTGCTCAGAAGGGAGAGTCCGGTGAGGAAAGGACCCTGCTCCTGGAGTTGCGTCTGATTGCTGACGTTGGGATTATCGGGTATCCAAACGTGGGTAAATCGACACTCCTGGCTGCGGCATCGGCAGCTAAACCCAGAATCGCCGACTATCCGTTCACGACGAAGGAGCCGGTGGTCGGAGTTGTCGAGGTGAGCATGAAGGTCTTCGTCCTCGCTGAAATTCCCGGTCTGATCGAGGGTGCTCATGCAGGACGCGGTCTCGGTCATGATTTCCTGCGCCACGCAACGCGCACCCGAATGTTCATTCACGTGGTCGACGGTAGCTCCGAGTCGCCGGTTGAGGATATGGTCCGGGTCAACACTGAGCTTGGTCTGTTCGACGCTGCTCTGGGACGGAAGCCCCAACTGGTGGTGGTAAACAAGATTGACCTGCCCGAGACTCAGGCGAGATTGCCGGAGATAAGACGTGTATTTGACGGTGCTGGTATCGTACCGGTGCCGGTGTCGGCAGCGACCGGAGAGGGTGTTGCCGGACTAATGGAACGGGCGATGCAGATGCTCTCGGATGTGGGCGACAGCGGTAAGGAGGTTCCCGGGAAGGTGTTCCGACCACAGCCCAGGGGAGACAGTGTTTCCGTGGGTAAGGAGGGAGATACCTACATACTCAACGCGCCGGTACTGGAGCGAATCATTACGCGTGGTGACGTGACCAGCTCTGTGATGCGTGCCCAGCTCAACCGCCAGCTAATCCGCCTGGGCCTGAACCGTGCGTTGAAGAAGGCCGGCGCCAGGCCGGGAGATAAGGTCCGCTGCGGAGATCTGGAATGGGAATGGTGACGGGATGAAGTTAGGCGTGCTCGGCGGTACCTTTGACCCTGTCCACAACGGTCACCTGGCTGTGGCCGAGGAGGTCAAAGACAGGTTGGACTTGAATGAGGTCCTGTTTGTGCCTGCCGGTCAGCCGTGGCTGAAGGCGGACACTCCGGTCTCTCCGGCCGCGCACCGCGTGGCCATGGTGCGCCTGGCCATTGACGGTATTGCTCACTACAGCACTTCCAACATGGAGGTAGAGCGTGAAGGGCCCTCTTATACTCTCGATACCCTGGCCGAGTTATGGCACCGGCTTGGTACCGGAGACGAGGTCTACTTTATCTTGGGGTGGGACGGCCTGTCCCAGTTTCCCCGGTGGCATGCCCCGGAGCGTATCATCAGGCTGTGCTGCCTGGTGGCCGTGCCCAGGCCGGGGGTTATCAGACCAGACCTTGCCGCTCTGGAAGGCAGTATTCAGGGACTGTCAGAGAGAGTGATAATGCTTGACAAGCCGCAGGTGGACATCAGAGCGTCCGACATCAGGGAGCGCGTCGCCCGTGGCGTTTCCATCACCGGTCTGGTCCCTCAGGTGGTGGAGGACTACATCAGGGAGCAAGGGCTGTATTTGGGGGAGCGGCAGGGGTAGTGGCGCGGGCAGTCGCCGGGATACAGTTGGCAGTACGGATTTCTACACATCCAGGTTCTTGACGCTCTTGGCGTGGGCCAGAATGAAGGCCTTGCGCGGCGGGACCTCCCCACCCATCAGCATGGAGAAGATATTGTCAGCCTTAGCGGCATCATCCACGGTGACCTCAAGCAGGGTGCGGGTCGACGGGTCCATGGTGGTCTCCCAGAGCTGGTCCGTGTTCATCTCACCCAGGCCCTTGTAGCGCTGGAGGCTCACCCTCTTACCCTTGAGGTCATTGAGCACCTCGTCCTTCTCCGGGTCGGTATACACCCACTTCTCGAACTTGGCGGCGGTGATACGGTAGAGCGGCGGCTGGGCAATGAAGAGGTGCCCGTTGTTGACCAGTTCGAACATGTGCCGGAAAAAGAAGGTGAGCAGCAGGGTGCGGATGTGGGCGCCGTCAACGTCGGCGTCCGCCATCAGGATAACCTTGTGATAGCGCAGCTTGGCCAGGTCAATATCCTCGTCAATGCCGGACCCCAGGGCGGTAATGATAACCCGGATGGCATCATGGGCCAGCATCTTGTCCGGCGGCGCCTTTTCAACGTTCAGTATCTTGCCCCACAGGGGTAGAATAGCCTGAAAGCGGCGGTTCCTGCCCTGCTTGGCAGAGCCACCGGCGGAGTCGCCCTCGACAAGGAATACCTCGCAGAGAGCAGGGTCCTTCTCCGAGCAATCGGCCAGTTTCCCCGGCAGGGTGCCGGTGTCCAGGCTGTTCTTGCGGACGATGAGTTCCCTGGCTTTCCGGGCGGCCTCTCTGGCCTTGGCCGAGAGGAGACACTTGTCAAGTATCCTCTTGATGTCGTCCGGGTGCTCTTCGAAGTAGAGCGAAAGCCCCTCGCCAACAACGCTCTCGACCTGACCCTTCACTTCCGGGTTACCGAGCTTGGCCTTGGTCTGTCCCTCGAACTGTGGCTCGTGTATCTTGACACTGATGACGGCGGTAAGTCCTTCTCTGACATCGTCTCCGGAAAGGTTGGGGTCGTCCTCCTTGAGGAACTTGTTCTTGCGGGCGTAGTCGTTCAGGGCGCGGGTTAGCGCGGAGCGGAAGCCGGTGAGATGAGTTCCCCCGTCGATAGTATTAACACAGTTGGCAAAGCTGTAGGTGGACTCACTGAAGCCGTCATGATACTGGAGAGCCACTTCGACGATGGTGCTGTTCGCCGGTTTGTTGATGTGTATTGGCTGCTGGTGGCGCAGTACCCGGTTCCGGTTAAGGTGGCGGACGAAGCTGGTGATGCCCCCTTCGAAGTAGTAGGTTAGCTCGCTGTCACGTCGCTCGTCCCGGAAGTATATCTCAAGGTTGCTGTTGAGGTAGGCGATTTCCCGCATGCGCTCACTGAGGGTGTTGAAATCATACCTGGCGTCGTCGAAGATTTCCGCATCGGAAAGGAAGCTGGTCGTGGTGCCGTTGGGGTCGGTGGTCTCACCGACTAAGGTGACATCGCCCTGCGGTATCCCCTGCAGGTACTCCTGGTGGTAGACCTTGCCGTCCAGCCTGACGTCCACCTTGCACCAGGAAGACAGAGCGTTGACCACGGAAGCACCGACGCCGTGCAAACCACCGGATACCTGGTAGGTCTTGCCGCCGAACTTGGCCCCGGCGTGCAGTATCGTCATCACCGTTTCCAGGGCGGATGTATTGGTTGTGGGATGAATGTCCACGGGGATGCCGCGGCCGTTGTCTTTTACTGTGACCGAACTATCCGGGTGGATGATGATATCAATCCTGGTACAGAAGCCGGCCATGGCTTCGTCCACGCTGTTGTAAACTATCTCATAGACCAAGTGGTGCAGTCCGCGGTGATCCGTGCTGCCGATGTACATACCCGGGCGACGGCGTATTGCTTCGCGGCCTCCCAGGACCTGGATATCATCCGCAGTGTACTGACCATTGGTACCGTTGTTCACCAGTTCGGGTCGTGGCGGGGAATCCTGTGTCATAGTGGTAGACTCCTTTGTGATTGAAAACGCGTATACCAAGGCCCGGGTCGAGATAGAAACAGAAGCGATGCCGAGGCTGGTGTAGCAGGTGAGGTGAAGCAGGTTGATGAATCAATCATCATGCTGTATTATAGCACATTCTTGCTAGAAACAGAAGTATTGGAAGGTAGTTTATACCACCAATTCCACCAGCTTCCCCACCGGCACGCTCTCCTGTTTTGAGGTGGTCATATCGCGCAGCATTACCGTGCCTGTCCTGACCTCATCCTCCCCGATGATGGCCACCCTGGGGATGCCCAGGGTGTTTGCCTGCCTTAGCTGGGCCTTGAGGCTGCGACCGCCGGTTGATATCAGTACCGCCGCCCCTTTGTGTCGCAGGGTAGTCGCCAGTTTCATCGCGGAGTCCCTGGCTTCGTTGCCGAGGTGAGCAATAAAGAACTCCGGACCGGGTATCGGGGGTACGGGGATATTCTCCCTGGTCAGGCCGAGCACCATGCGCTCGATGCCGGTGGCGAAACCGACTCCGGGGGTCGGCTTCCCGCCCAGTTCTTCGAGCAGGCCGTCATACCTCCCGCCACCGCCCAGAGAGCTCTGGGACCCCCCTGCCTCGGGTTGCACCTCGAATACCGTGCGAGTATAGTAATCGAACCCGCGGACCAGGCGGCGGTCTTCCTTGAAAGGGATTTCAAGGATGCCAAGGTGTCTTTTCATCTCGTCGTAGTGCTCGGTGCACTCGGGACAGAGGTAGTCGGCGCTCTTCGGTGCCCCGTCCGCTATCGGCTGGCACCGGGGGTTCTTGCAGTCCAGCAGCCGCAGAGGGTTTTTCTGGAAACGGACCTGGCAGTCGGGGCAGACTTCATCCAAGTGCGGGCTGTAGTGTTCTTTAAGGGCCGATAGATACTCCGTGCGGCACTTCCTGCAGCCGATGCTGTTTATCACCACCGTGAAGCGGCCCAGGCCCAGGCTGAAGAAGAACTGCCAGGCCATGTCGATAACCTCGGCGTCAAGAGCCGGGTCGGCATCACCGATAGCCTCGCAGCCGAACTGGTTGTGCTGCCGGTATCTTCCTGCCTGAGGCCGCTCGTAGCGGAAAGCAGGGCCGATATAGAACAGCTTCACTGGCTGGGGGCGGTTGTGGAGGCCATGCTCCAGATAGGCCCGGCATACGGAGGCGGTGCCCTCCGGCCTCAAGGCCAGGCTGTTGCCCCCCCGGTCTTCAAAGACATACATTTCCTTCTCGACGATATCGGTGCCCTCTCCCACGCCGCGGGTAAACAGCCCGGTGTCCTCAAACATGGGCAGGTCGATGCGCTCGTAGCCGTAGAGCCGGCAAATCCGGGCGGCCTTCTGCTCAATGTAGCGCCAGTATGCCTGCTGCTCTGGCAGGATGTCTGTAGTACCGCGTGGTGCTCGGTACAATGCTCCCCCTCCGTATCGTCTCTAAGCTAGATTACCCTATCGGTGTCAGGCTTGTAAAGTTACCGTCGGCCGGCCCCTGTTTTTTTGTATAAGCACTATCCTTACGTTATACTTAGTATGAGGAAATGGCGTAACGGGGTGACCGGTGGTTTTCAGTCAATTGATAGACAGGGCTCGAGAGTATCTGCCGCCGTCCAAGATTGCCATAGTCGAGCGGGCCTACGAATTCGCCAGCCGGGCTCACGAAGGGCAGATGCGGAAGTCGGGTGACCCTTATATCGAGCATCCCTTACAGACAGCCATGATTCTGGTAGAGCTGGAACTGGATGCCAACTCGCTGGCGGCCGCCCTTCTGCATGATGTTACCGAGAACTGCGGCATACCCACGTCTGAGATCGAGGCCCAATTCGGCTCGGAAGTTGCCAAGCTCGTTAATGCCACCACCAAGCTGGGGAAAATCTCCTGGCAGGCACTGGAGGAGACAGCCCGCCGGGGCGGCACCGCCACCGGGTCGGCGCAGGCGGAAAACCTTCGGAGGATGCTCGTGGCTATGGCCGAGGACCTGCGCGTGGTCTTCATCAAGCTGGCCGACCGTCTCCATAACATGCATACCCTCTACGCCCTTGACGCGGAGAAACAGCAGAGAATCGCGCGCGAGACCCTGGAGATATACGCTCCGCTGGCGCATCGGTTGGGGATATGGGAAGTGAAGTGGCAGCTTGAGGACCTGTGTTTCCGTTACCTGGAGCCGGAGAGGTACCACCAGATTGCCAGCCTGCTGGCCGAGAAACGTGCCGACCGGGAGAAGTTCATCACCAAGGTGACGGAACAACTGAACGCGGAGTTAGAGCAAGCGGGCCTGAAGGCTGAGGTGTTTGGCAGGCCCAAGCACCTCTATAGCATACACCACAAGATAGAGCGGTATGCTGCGCTTGGCAAGGACTTTGATGATATTCATGACCTGCTGGCACTTCGGGTGCTGGTGGACACGGTGAACGACTGCTACACTACCCTGGGCATTGTCCATGCCCTGTGGCACCCACTGCCCGACCAGTTTAACGACTACATAGCTACTGCCAAAACGAATGGATACCAGTCCCTGCACACCACGGTGATATGTAACGGCACTACCTCTCTGGAGGTACAGATACGCACCCATGAAATGCACCACGTTGCCGAATATGGGGTGGCGGTCCACTGGCATTATAAAGAGGGCGGCAAGCCGGATAGCGGTGTCGAGGATGGCGTCGGCTGGCTGCGCCAGTTGATTGAGTGGCACCGCGAGCTGCACGGCGCAGAGGAGTTCCTGGAGTCGGTCAGGACAGACGTATTCAGTGACCAGGTCTTTGTCTATACGCCCAAAGGGGAAATCAAGGACCTGCCCAGGGGTTCTACCCCTCTTGATTTCGCCTACCGTATTCACACGGACCTCGGGCACCGCTGCATTGGCGCCAAGGTGAACGGGCGGATGGTGCCGCTGAACTACGAGCTTAACAACGGTGATATCGTCCAGGTCCTCACAGTCAAGTCAGACCGCGGACCGAGCCGGGACTGGCTGAACTCTCACCTGGGCTACATCAAGACTTCTCACGCCCGGGAGAAGATACGGCAGTGGTTCAAGAAGCGGGAGCGGACGGAAAATGTAGAGCGAGGCCGGGAGCTTCTGGAAAAGCTGATGAGGCAGCTGGGCATGAAGTTCAGCGAACGCGAGAACCTGGCGGCGCTATTCAAATACGATACCCTGGACGAGTTCTACAACTCCATCGGCTATGGGGGGCTTACCCTTCACCAGATTACCGCTAGATTAGATGTGGAGGAACAGGAGCCAAAGGGCATCGAACCGTCGCGACCAAAGAGCGTGGACTCGGCGGTTAATGTTCTGGGTGCGGGCGATATGCTCACCAATCTGGCGCAGTGCTGTCATCCTCTGCCCGGCGACGATATTATAGGCTATATCACGCGGAGTCGGGGCGTGACGGTTCACCGCAAGGATTGCAGCAACATCGTCAATGAAGAGGAAAAAGAACGAATGGTCCCGGTGGAATGGGGTAAGGCCAGTGTGCTGCACCCGGTCAAGATCAGGGTGGACGCCTGGGATAGAGTAGGGATGATGCGCGATATCAGTACCCTGGTCGCCGAGGAGAAGGTCAACATCGTTGCCGTGAACCTGGTCTACAACAACGACCAGACGATTTCAATATTCCTTACCGTGGAGATAGGAGACCTGCCGCAGTTGAGCAAGCTCCTGTCCAGGGCTGAGAGAATTCGGGGTGTATTGAATATCACCCGGGTAGGCGAAGGTGGTGCTGTTGAGACCAGCCCACCGACCTGAAATGCTGCCACAACCGGAGAGTACCACCGAAAAACACCCCTGATGCCAGGTCGGGTCTGATATCAGAGCAGGTCTGCGTAATCGGGAAGGTGTTAAACCAAAGGAGCGAGGAGGTAGAGATTGCCCATCACCAAGTCAGCCAAGAAACATATGCGCGTGAGTGAAGAGCGGCGCCAGCGCAACAGGTCGGTCCGCACCCAATGCCGGAGCAATGTTGTCCGGGCGGGACGGCTTATCGTCACCGGAGAGTTTGAGGCCGCCCGGGAAGCTGTGGCTGTTGCCATCATCTCCCTGGACAAAGCTGTGACCAAGGGTGTCATCCATTCTAACAACGCCGCCCGGCGGAAAGCGCGCCTCGTGAAAAAACTGAACCAGGCTCTGGCGGGCGGGCAGAAAACCGACGCATAGCCGGTAGCAGGTCCCGTGGCGCACAGATATACCAGGTCATTCTAAACGAAGTGAAGAATCTCTCCAGTATACTCACCGTACCCGTAACCTGAAAAGTGTGTAGTATGTTCTGGACCCCGCGCACTTGCGGGTTTGACATTCCTTCGTTAACGGGTGTACATTACGCATGGTGAGCCTCGTCAGGCGAAGCTCCTGCTACCCGCAGTCTGATTGGGCGTTACGGGAATCGGCGTTAATTCAGGAAGAGATAGGGATGCTGAGTCAGTTTCAGAGCGTAGGACGGGACCTGTTTATCAGGGGGATTGTCGCTTCCCATACTGGCAACCTTAGTATCAGGTTGAGGAACCGCATCGTTATCACCCGTCGTGGTGCCATGCTCGGTAGCATCCAGGAACACGACCTGATTGAGACCGGGGTCAGCAAGAATGACCGTTCGACACCACTGGCTTCGTCCGAACTGGCCGTTCACCGTGCCATCTACCAGTTAACCCCGGCGCAGGCGATTATCCACGCCCACCCGCCCCATGCCGTCGCCCTATCGCTTACGGCCACTGAGATTGTCCCCAATTGCGCCGAGAACCTTGAAGTGGTGGGCCGGGTTCCCGTACTGGGCTGGAACACGGTGGTCAAATCCGGGGAGTTTGCCGAGACAATTGCCGAAGCCCTTAATGAACATCGGGTGGTGGTGGTGCACGGCCATGGCAGTTTTGCCGTCGGACAGCTACTCGAAGACGCCTACAACTGCACTACCATGCTTGAGGAGAGCAGTCAGGTTATATGCCTGTTGAGGATGTTGCGGGGGAACCTCGTCGGTCAGTAACCGTCCGGCTAGCCCGTCGGCCTATTGTCCGCGGATGAAGTCCCTGATCCCGGTACTCTGAGCTATAACCCCCAGTGCCGTGGGCGCAAACTTTGCCGCAATAATCAGCCCCACAATCACCGACCAGATGACAAACATGCCCGAATGTGTCCCCAGCCACGCAATGAAGGGCAGGGCCACCAGGCCGATTCCCATGGACAGGGCGACATTACGGGTGATTGCAAATAGCACAGCGATTATGCCGAGCAGAATCCACAGCCCGGTCAGGTAACCGAAGACCGGCATCAGGACTGCCAGGGCACCCACTGTGGCCCCCATGCCCTTGCCGCCGCTGAATCTCAGCCAGACCATCCAGTTGTGCCCCACCACTGCCGCCCCCGCCGCCAGGAAGACGTAGACAGGGTCCACCTTCAGCAACCAGTGGGCAATTGCCACCACTGCCGCGCCCTTGCCGAAGTCTATGATACCGACGGCTATGGCAGGTAGGGCGCCCACTTCACGGAAGGTGTTCAGCCCGCCGACGTTCCCCCCGCCCAGCTTCCGGATATCCTTGCCGCTGGACAGCCGGGTGAAGATGTACGCCGAGGGTATCGAGCCCAGCAGGTAACCGACGAAGAATACCACCACGCCGGTTATAAACACATTAACTATCATGCGGGCCTCCGGAGGTAGAATCTACTTCTTGTATACCGGCGTGCACCAGCCGGCGTACTTCGGGTTGTTGCTCAGAATAACGTCGTGGTAGAGCTCCTGCAGCTTTGCCGTCACCTTGCCGATTTCGCCGTCGGCAACCTTGCGGCGGTCTATTTCGGCGACGGGGGTGATATGGGCGGCGGTGCCGGTCAGGAAGCACTCGTCGGCAGTGTAAAGCTCATTGCGACTGATATGCCTTTCTACTGTCTCGATGCCCAGTTCCTCCCTAGCCAGCGTAATGGTGGCGTCCCGTGTGATGCCAATCAGTATGCCATCCGAGCCGGGCGGTGTCACCAGCTTGCCATCAATTACCAGGAAGAGGTTCTCACCGCTGCCTTCGGCGACGTGTCCATTCGGCGTCAACATGATGGCCTCGTCGAAACCGTTCTCAATCGCCTCGGTCTTGGCGGCGGCGTTGGTCACGTAGAGGCCGGTAAGCTTGGCGCGTGGTACCTCACCGGGGAAGCGCCATGAAGAGACGCAGCACCTGGCACGGTCGGTGTCCAGGTAACGTCCCCAGGGGAAGGCAAACATCAGGAAATCACTGTCCAGGTCATGGAGGCGCACCCCCAGAGCTTGGGAGCTCTTGTAGGCAAGGGGGCGCACGTAGACATCCTCCTCGAAGCCACACGTCTCCACTACCTCCACCGTCATCCGGCAGAGGTCGTCCAGGGTGTGGGGCAGCTCGATATTCAGTAGACGGCAGCCATTCAGCATCCGCTGGTAATGCTCCTCGAGGCGGAACAGATATATCTGCTTGTGTTCGCTGTTCCAGTTGCCCCGGATGCCCTCGAAGACACCGGTGCCGTAATGCATGAAGTTTGTCATGACACTGATTTTAGCTTCCTCGAGGGGTACAATCTGGCCCTGGAAATAGGCATATGATGGCATCTTTACGGCCTCCTCTCCTGTGTTTGGGCTGAATCAGCTCCTTATAACGGTCCTGTCAGCATCAATGCATACCGTGACGGCGGCGTTAGCCACGATGATTTCGTCTGATTTATCTCCCATACTTGCGGCCTGGTGGCCGTGTACAATCATGCCGCCCTCTACCACCTTTATTTCCTTCCGGCCGAAGGGCAGGGCCTTGAGGACTTCGTCGGTATCCACTTCTCCGGGACGCGGGCAGGCTACAAGCACATCGATGTACATTCTATTGGGGTCATTCACCTCAACCAGTTCCAGCAGGCCGATGAGGCAGACGCGGGTGACAGCGTCTTTGACGGCGTTGGATGCGGCTTCGGTTATATTTTGTCCGTGCTGGTCGACCCCGGTGCCCATTTCGATGATGAAACGTTTCTTGTTCACGACATCCTCCTGAGGCAGATGGAGTCTATTATAAGGGAGGGTAGCGGGGATGGCAAGTCTACTGTGTTTCCCTTACCTGGAAAGCCCCACCGTCATTCGGGGGGAAGATGTCCCTCAGGCGCAGGGTACGGCCGGTCTGGATGGCGCTGAAGCCGTACCTGTCCCGGATGCGGTCGATTGCCCGGTTCAACTGCTCCTGCCTCTTGCCGGAAGGTTCCAGCAGCACCAGTTGACGGCTCGGTTCCGCCAGACTTGACACCCCGATGCCGATGAGGCGTACCGGTTGCCTTTCCGCAGCGAGGGCCTTCCTCATCAGCTGGACACCGGTATCGAATATCGCCTGGTCGGCATCGGTGGTCTGTGGCAGGGTGTAGCTGCGCGTAATGGTGGTGAAATCAGCGTAGCGCAGCTTCAAGGTCACGCACTTCGCCTGCTTGCCACGATTACGCAGGTCGCTGCCAACCCTTTCGCTGAGATAGCGCAGGGTTGCTTCCAGCATCGGCCGCCCCGAGAGGTCTTTGTCGAAAGTAGTCTCCCGGCTGATGGACTTGGCTTCGCCCGGTGGTGACACCTTACGGCTGTCGATTCCGTTCGAATGGTGGTGTAGTACCTCACCAGACGCACCAAAATGACTTTTCAGGGCTTTCAGGGGCACAAGTGATAGCTCACCTATGGTCTTCACTCCGATGCCCCTCAATCTCTGTTCTGTTTTCTTACCGATTCCGGGCAGCTTGTCGATAGCCAGAGGTGCCAGGAAAGCCCTCTCCTCTCCTGCCGGTACCTCGATGAGACCATCCGGCTTGGAGAAGTCGGAAGCGACCTTGGCGACTACCTTGCAGCCGGCAATGCCTATCGAGGCACACAGTCCCTGCTCTTCACTGACCCGCTGCTTGATTGCCAGCGCCATCCGGTGGATGGAGCCGTGGAGCGACTCGAAGCCGGTGACGTCCAGGAAGGCCTCATCCAGTCCCAGCGGCTCCAGGAAGGGCGAGAAGTCGGCAAGAATGGCCATGAATTTACCGGAGGCCTCCCGGTACCGGGGGAAGCTGCCTTCGATGAAAATGGCCTGGGGACAGAGGCGTACGGCAGTGGCCAGCGGCATGGCGGAGTGCAGACCGTAGGCGCGTGCCTCGTACGAGGCGGCGGCGACCACTCCTCTCCGGTCCGGTCGCCCGCCGACGACCACCGGCTTGCCCTTCAGTTCCGGGTTGAGCACCTGCTCCACGGAGACAAAGAAGGCATCGAGGTCAATGTGCATCAGGGTTCTGGTGGCCATGCCCTATTGTAGCACAACCGTTCGGATTGGGGGGAGGGATATGGG
>DAOUVG010000031.1 GCA_030667735.1 Dehalococcoidales bacterium | reverse complement strand
TGCCGTAACTGCGGGTCATTGTGCATGTCTTCGGCTGTCTCGACAACCCCGGCGGCTATCCCCGCCTCCTGGAGTCGAGTCATCAAGGCGGTCGGCTCGAACTGTGAGGTCCAGTCCTCCACCAGCGCCTCAAGCTCATCTTCGTTCGCCTTGCGGTCCTCCAGAGTGGTGAACCTGGGGTCCTCTGCTAGTCCCGGCTGCCCCATGACCCGGCAGAACGACCGCCATTCCTCGTCGGTCTCGACGGCGATAGCGCACCACCTATCCTCACCACGGCACCGGAAAGCACCGTGCGGAGCGGCATACGGGTCACGTCCACCGTTGCAGACAGCGACCCGACCATTAGCAGCATAGTCCAGCAAAGGGGTACCCAGCAGATGCAGGGCACTCTCATTCTGCGACTGGTCGATATACTGGCCGCGTCCGGTGCGACGGTGCTCCAGCAATGCCGTGACGACTGCGGAGACCAGCATCTGCGGGGCAACGTGGTCCGTATACGCCCAGAAAGCACCCGATGGCACCCGGTCCGGCCAGCCGGAGATAAGGTCGAACCCGGT
The DNA here is from genome assembly GCA_030667735.1 of Dehalococcoidales bacterium. Taxonomy (GTDB): domain Bacteria; phylum Chloroflexota; class Dehalococcoidia; order Dehalococcoidales; family Fen-1064; genus DUES01. The sequence continues at coordinate 9,481 of DAOUVG010000031.1, read as the reverse complement.
TATGGCAGCAGCGTGGTGGCCAAACCCTGCGTAGTTACGGTACGGTCCGTTCTGGCCGAACATGGACGTGCTGGCATACACCAGTCCGGGATTTATCTTGCGGATAGACTCGTAGTCAAGTCCAAAGCGTTCCATCACCCCGGGCCGGAAAGACTCGATGAGTACGTCTGCCCAGACAGCCAGCTTCTTCACCAGGTCAATTCCCTCCTGCCTGGTCAGGTCTATCGTCATGGCGTACTTGTTGGCATTGTAGAGGCAAAACCAGGCACTGTGGTCCGGATGCGGCATCATGTCCTTGAGGGGAGGGATAGCACGTCCTATGTCGGGACGTTCGGGCGCTTCCACCTTGACAACGGTTGCCCCATGGTCGGCAAAGTAGCGAGTTGTTCGTGGCCCTACGGTGACCCAGGTGAAATCAAGCACCTTAAGCCCGTGAAACACCTCTTCGGTACCCGGGCTTTCAGGGGCAGCCGGTCGGCACCTCGCCGGTCTTAATTGTCCGGACAGGACTTCATCGTTGTGCTCGCCAATCAGGGGTGCCCGCCTCCGGATATGGTATGGTGCACCGGTGGAGCGAAATGGTGCTCCGGGGTAAGTCAGCGTCTCCCCTATCTCAGGGTGCGTCACTTCCTGCCAGAAGCCCCTCGCCCGGAACTGGGCAAGCTCGGCCACTTCTTTGATGCTATTCAGTGGTGCCAGTAAGAATCCACGCGATACGGCCTGCTCGAACAGCTCCTGCTTGCCCTTTGTCAGTAAGAACGCTTCGAAGTGCTTCCGCATCTCAAAACCGGTCTGCACCATTTCGAGAATCAGCTGCTCCCGCTCCTCTTCCGTCTGGCCCTCCGGAGGAGCCACCATTCCCTCCCAATCGAACTCACTAACAGCAGGAGGACACGAGTCTTCTTCCTCCATCCATTCAACCAACTTCCGGGTACGCCGGCCGTTTTGACCCTTCTCGGCGGTAAAGAGGACAAACCCATCCCGGCACTGATAGATATCGGGTACAGTCGGACGCCCCACAGACAGCAGGTTATGCGCCTGGTTCTCGCGTGTCGGGTTCTCCTGTCTCATATACCAGAAGGTCTGGTTTGAGAAGCCTTGCCAGGCAACACACTCCTGGGCGGAAATATCCACCCACTGGCCCAGTCCTGTCCTTTCCCGGTGCCACAGGGCAAGAAGGGCACCGGTGGCGGCTTCGTTGCCGGCGTTCAAATACGACTGCGGAACGCTTATCCGCAGTGGCGCGCGGTCAGGGTCCCCGGTGAGATTGAGGACTCCAGCCATGGCCTGGCAGACAATGTCCGTCGCTTTGTATCGGGCATACGGACCGTCCTGTCCGAAACTACTGATGGAGACCATGATGATTCCGGGATTGACTCTGACGAGTTCCTCGTAGCTCAAGCCCAGTTCAGCCATTTGCCCCGGCCTGAAGGACTCTATCACAAAGTCAGATACCTCCACCAGACGAAGAAAGGCCTCACGACCATCTTTACTCCCCAGGTCAAGCGTTATCCCTCGTTTACTGGTGTTGTATGCCCACCACAGCAGACTCTTCTCCGGGTGTTGCTCGTCTTTGTAGAAAGGGCCGATATTCCGACTCGGCTCACCCCCCGGTGGTTCAACCTTTATCACATCCGCGCCAAGGTCGGCCAGTAACTTGCCACAGAGAAAACCCTTCTCATCCGTCAGGTCCAGCACACGATACCCATCCAGACCATTCTGCTCTGCCTGTTGTTTCTCCAATGTTCACTACTCCGCTTCTTACTTTCTGGGCCTAGTTGTTATTCTAACGGTTCCCCGGGTGTCTGGCAATGTGATACTGTGCGGCGTCCAGTACATTATGATACTGCAGCACAGCCGATGCTGGTTGCCATTGGAGAGAGCCTGTGCGGTTAGCTATGGTACTGGCTGCCTTCTCATGTGGCAATGCCTCATCCTCCTTACGCGTTTCCCCTCTGGAGAAAGAGACTATACCTATACGTGTGGGAAGCAGGCTTTGCCTGCTTCCCACATAAAAAACCTCTCCTCCCCACCGGGATTGGTCGTTAGGCAGTGACTACGGCACCTCACTCTGTTATGTCACCTTTCTGTCCGGACGAGAGCATAGCACTGATAATAGCGAGCGGTGGTTGTCAAGTGGTGGAGCAATAGTTATAATCGGTGTGTGAGGGTGAAGAAACTGCACGGGTGGCAACTGACTATTGCCGAGGCTAAAGAGGTGCAGAGTCGGCTGGCGGCGAGGGTCCGGCGGACCGGCAGGGTTACCGCACCCCGCTTCATTGCCGGTGTGGACGTGTCTGCTTCCAGGACCGGGGAGGTGGGCACCGGCGCGGTGGTGGTACTTGGGTATCCCGGTCTTGAGCTTGTCGAGGTCAGGGTCATTCGAGGAGAAGTAGAGTTGCCCTATATGCCGGGGTTACTATCGTTTCGCGAGGCACCGCTCATTCTCAAGGCATGTGAGCAGCTCAGCACCACGCCCGACATTATCATGGTAGATGGTCAGGGAATTGCCCACCCGCGGCGCTTCGGCCTGGCTTCACACCTGGGACTGCTCCTGAGCAAGCCGACGGTAGGCTGCGCCAAGTCACGGCTCTGTGGCAGCCACGATGTGCCAGGCGACGAGCGAGGCAGTACTGCCGAGTTGGCAGATGGTGGGGAGACAATCGGGACGGTGGTACGTACCAAACAGGGCACGAAGCCACTATACGTTTCGGTGGGGCATAGGATAGAGTTGCAAAATGCGGTACACTGGGTATTGGAGTGTTGTCGCGGTTACTGGCTGCCGGAACCGGTCCGGCTGGCCCACCAGGCGGCCGGGGGGAACCTGAAGTTGTGAGGACGCCTCAGCACTGAGAATAGACGCCGGAGGCGGATGTCTCCGGAGAACAGAAATGTGAGGGAAAGATGCAAGAGTTGAAAGACAAGCTGGAAGACCTGCGGACCAGAATCGCCACAACTATGGTGCATCTTTGACATTGCCGGCAGAGAGGGCGAAATTACCCAACTGGAAAAGCAGTCGGTACAACCGGATTTCTGGGCAGACCAGAATAGCGCTCGTAGTGTGATGCGGAAACTGGCGGAGCAGAGGAAGGTGGTTGACCGTTGGCGCGGCCTGGAGAACAAGGTTGCCGAGATAGACGGGCTGGTTGACCTGGTGATAGAGGAAGGGGAGGACACCTCACTCGAGGAGGAGGTCCGCTTCGAGACAGACGCAATAGCCGGGCAGCTTGATGAACTGGAACTGGAACTGGCGTTTCGCAGCGAGTATGATGAGCGCAACGCCATCCTGGCGATTCACGCCGGGGCGGGCGGTACCGAATCCCAGGACTGGGCGGAGATGCTCCTCCGGATGTACCTTCGCTGGGCGGAACGGCGCGGCTTTGAAGCAGAGGTACTGGACACCTCGGTGGGGGAGGGTGCGGGGATAAAGAGCGCCATAATCGCCATTAATGGTGATTACGCCTGCGGCTACCTGAAATCGGAACACGGGGTACACCGATTGGTACGTCTTTCTCCCTTTGATGCTGACCACTCCCGGCACACATCTTTTGTCCTCGTGGAGGTGATGCCCGAAGCCGAGGAGGATTCTGATGTCGAGATAGCCCCTGATGACCTGAGAGTCGATGTCTTCCGGTCAAGCGGACCCGGTGGACAGCACATGCAGAAGACGAGTAGTGCCGTCCGCATAACACACATACCGACGGGGCTGGTGGTTATCTGCCAGGGCGAGCGTTCGCAGTACCAGAACAAGGAGACCGCCATGAAGATTCTTCGGGCGCGCCTTCTTGAGTTCGAGCTGGCCAGGAAGTCCGAGGAAATGTCCAAGCTCAAGGGGAAGCGGATTGATGCCGGCTGGGGCAACCAGATAAGGAGCTATGTCCTGCATCCGTACCGGATGGTAAAGGACCACCGGACGAGCTATGAAACGAGTGACACCGAGGGGGTACTGGCTGGTGACCTGGACGGGTTCATTACGGCGTATATCAGGTCCATGGCGGGTAAGGAAGATGTTTAGACGACTGGTTGTCCTGGTACTGGTCTTATGTATATCCGTGGCAGCCGGCATGGTACCGGCACAAGCTCAGGGTGGTCTCAGGATAACGGATACTTCCATTAAGACTGTGTTTCCCCTGGAGCTCAGCTTCAACATATCCGTGGAGAGTGACGCTGATATTACGGACATCCGCTTCCATTACCGTGTTGAGCGGCGGCACTTTGTCGACGTTATCAGTGAGGCCTACCTTGAGTTCACGCCATCGAGGGCGGTCGAGGTAAACTGGGACTGGGATATGAGGCGGACGGGCGGACTGCCGCCGGGGACAAGCATCGAATACTGGTGGACGGTTGAGGATGCCAGCGGCGACAGTATGGAGACTGAACCCCTGGTGGTGCAGTTTGAGGACGACCGCTTTCAGTGGCAGAGTCTGGTGGATGGCCCGGTGACAGTCTACTGGTACCGGGGAACAACTTCATTCGCCGGAGAGATAATGGAGACCGTCCGGGAGGCACTCTACTGGCTGGCCCAGGATACCGGTGTCCTCCTGACGGAACCAATTAGAATCTATATCTACGGTAGCTCGACGGACCTGCGGGGGTCCATGATATTCCCCCAGGAGTGGACGGGGGGTGTAGCCTTCACCAGGTATGGCTGCATTGCCATCGGTATCTCACCGGTGAACCTGGCGTGGGGGCAGAGGGCGATTGCCCACGAGCTGACCCACCTGGTGATTCACCAGATGACACTGAACCCTTACGGCGGCCTGCCGAACTGGCTTGACGAGGGCCTGGCGATGCGCAGCGAGGGGCCGTTGGGACGGGAGTTCCAGGCATACCTTGACCGGGCAATAGCGAGCGACGGCCTTTTCTCCGTACGCAGTCTGGCCAGCCCTTTCTCGACGGATGCCGAGAAGTCCTATCTCTCCTATGCCCAGAGTTACAGCCTGGTAGAGTTTCTCATCAGCACCTACGGAAAAGACAGGATGTTCGAGTTGCTGGATACCCTCAGCGAGGGCAGCACCTATGATGACGCCCTGACCCGGGTATATGGTTTTGACAGCGACGGCCTTGAGCGATTGTGGCGGGAGTACCTGGTGTCTCCGGTGGAGACCGTGGTGCAAATGGGCGTGCTCCCGGGGCGGGGGTAGGTTGGCAAAGAAGAAATCATTCACGATTCATGACCTGCCGGTTGCCGAGCGGCCGCGGGAGAGAATGCAGCAGTTCGGCGCCGATGCTCTATCGGTGCAGGAGATTCTGGCGCTGATAATGGGGCGTGGTATCTCCGGGGAGTCAGTAACGGTGACGGCGCAGCGTTTGCTGAGCAGGTTCGTCGACCTCAAGGGGCTGGCCAGCGCATCCGTGGAGGAACTGGCTGAAGTGAAGGGGATTGGCCCGGCCAAGGCATGCCAGATAAAGGCGGCTTTTGAGCTGGGGAGGCGACTGGAAGGCTACGCTGAGGCCGCGGAGAAGCCGTTACTGAGAAACACCGAGGACGTGGTCAGGATGGTGCGCAGTCGGCTGATGGGCGAGAAAAAGGAACACTTCCTGGCGCTCCTTCTGGACACCAGGGGACAACTGATAAAAATCGCCGAGGTTTCCGTGGGGAGCCTGGACAGCAGTATTGTCCACCCCAGGGAGGTATTCAAGGAGGCGGTGTCGGCCAGCGCGGCGTCGGTGATATTCGTCCACAACCACCCTTCCGGTGACCCGCAGGCCTCGGACGATGATATCGGCCTGACAAAGCGGCTGGTTGGGGCCGGCGAGATAATGGGCATCGATGTCCTCGACCACGTGATTGTCTGTGAGCGAGCCCACCTGAGCCTCAAGGCGAAGGGGGTTTTTTGAGGGGCTGGCGTAACGGGTCATGTCTGGACAATTCAGGATGTCGTGATACTGGCTGGCTGATATGTGAGAGCTTATGTCGCTTGAACTGTGCTGGAGACTGGCTTGGCTATCTTTCGTGCTTCCAGGGTGACGTTCAAGTTCAAAGCGTCTGCGACCTTGAATAGCGTACCGAGTGTAATATCGTAGTCGCCCTTCTCCAATCTAGATATGGCAGGTTGTTTTGTGCCTGTAACTTCGGCAAGTTGCGCTTGACTAATACGCAATTGGTTTCTGCGCTCAATCAAAGTCCTTATCATTTCATACCTAGGCTGTAAAGCCTCGTATTCCTGGCGAATGCCGGGTCTTTTAAGTAAGCCTGCCTCAAAACGCTCAAAGTTCGCAGGTTTCTTGTTCACCATCTTATTACCACCTTGTCTATTACCTTAATGTTATAACATAAACGTTATATTTTCAAACAGGCTAAGTGCCATTCTCCGGACTGTGTTCTGCTTCATACTTGTTCATCCTCTGAATAGCTAATCGTAAATCACTTTCTGGTGTCCCGGCTCCTTTTTCAATATGGCATGGAGTAGTACATACTTCCGACCTGTACAGGCGAAGTAGAATACGCGGTACAAGTCCGAGCTATGCTTGATTCGGAGTTCCCTAAGGCCAAGTTTATTAACTTTCCTGACATAAGGCATGCCTAACTGAATATTGAACTCTCTCAGCAACTTGAATACATGCAGAATCTCTGCTATTGCCTTATCAGGCTGTGCTAAAATGAAGTCCTTTACGGGTTCAGTATCCTCCTCATCCATGTAGAAGACAACTTGCCAATTCATACCGGTCATTATACATAATCTCAAACTGAAATTAACTCACTCACTATCAACCCGCATCCTAGCCCTGGGCTGTACCATGATGGTATACTCATACCAACCTGGATAGTAAAGGCTCCTGGATATGCCTCCTGACGAAAAAGGGCGTCGCCCGTCGCGGCGAATACTGCACACATCGGACCTCCATCTGGACGAGCCGGGCGAGGATGCCTGTGACTGTCTCGAAGCAGTGGTTGGTCTGGCCATTGAGCGGAATGTTGACCTGGTCATTATTGCTGGTGACCTCTTCGACCACGGCAGGGTTAAGGATGAACTGGTCAGCTTCACCGTGGCACAGCTTCATCGTCTGCCCATGCCGGTGGTGGTCCTGCCTGGAAACCACGATTGCCTGGTTCCGGGCTCTGTCCTTGAGCGGGCCGATTTCCGGGAGAACGGCGGCAATATTCACCTGATTACGTCACCGGAGGGAGAAACACTGGAGCTATCCGGTCTGGGGGTATCGGTGTGGGGAAAGTGTATCGATTCCCATGATGACGTCCGACCGCTGGAAGGGGCTCCACAGCCGGATGGTAGAGGGCAGTGGAACGTGGCCGTTGCTCACGGGTACTATGTCAGCACCGACCCTCCACTGTTCCCCAGCTACCATATCACCGAGGACGAGATAGTCACATCGGGCTGGGACTATATTGCCCTGGGGCACATCCCCGTATTCCGCTGCATTTGCAGTGAGCCGGTGATGGCGTACTACTGCGGTTCACCCACGGTGTCCGGTACGGTAGCCCTGGTGGAGCTTGATGACGAGGCCGGTGTGCAGGTCACTCCTGTTGCGCTTAAATAGAAGAAAGTGGGACCGAATATGAAGACGGATTTCAGCAAGCTGGAGAGGGCTTTCAATCCGCGGTGTGTAGTTGTCGTGGGGGACAAGGGTGAGAGCAACTACATGTGGCTGCGCGGGCAGAGCGAATTCAAGGGGAAGCTCTACTCCGTGCAGGTTGACCCTAAAGAGATACCGGGCATTGAGGCTCTGGGCATGAAGAACTTCTCCAGCCTGATGGACATTCCGGAACCGGTGGACCTGGTGATTGTGGCTGTGCCCCGTCCGGTGGCTCCCCGGATACTGGCCGACTGCATTCGCAAGGACGTGGCGGCGGCCCATTTCTTCACCTCCGGGTTTGCCGAGACCGATACCGAGGAAGGTATCGGTCTGCAACGGACACTCACCGGGATGGCCGAAGAAGCTAACTTCCATCTCGTTGGTCCGAACTGCATGGGTATCTACAATCCGGCTGCGGGCATCAGGCAGACGCCGATGCAGCGTACCGGTTTCCAGGGTACGGTGGGTTTTATCGCGCAGAGCGGCACACACGCAATTGCCTTCTCCGAGGAGGCATTCCAGCAGGGGGTCGAGATTAATAAGTCGGTCAGTTTCGGCAACGGCGTGGTACTGGACTCTACCGACTACCTGGCATACTTCGGCAATGATGACGGCATCGAGGCAATCGGTATGTACCTGGAGGGGGTAAAGGATGGCCGGCGCTTCATGGCGACACTGAAGGAGGTGGCCGCCCGCAAGCCGGTGGTCATCTGGAAGGGTGGGCGTACCGAGGAAGGCCACCGGGCGATAGCCTCGCACACCGGTTCACTGGCGGTGTCAATGGCTATCTGGGACGCCGCCGTAAAACAGTGCGGTGCGGTGAAGGTCAGGAGCATGGATGAGCTTGTCGATACTCTAAAGGCGATACAGCATCTGAAGCCGGTCTACGGGGACCGGGTGGGCATTACCGGTGGGTCAGGGGGGCAGTCGGTAGCCATCGCTGATGTTTTTGCCGAAGCCGGATTGAAAGTCCCGGCACTCACCCAGGAGTCCTACGATGAACTGGCAACCTTCTTCAGCCTGATAGGGGGCGGCTACCGCAACCCGATAGACACCGGCAACGTCAACCGCCGGGAGATGAAGCGGATAATGGAAATCCTGGAGCGGGATGATAACGTGGACAACCTTGTCCTGTTGACCTCGGCCATTCCACGCATGGCAGGGCAAACAGACCGTGATACCGCTATGCTGGCAGAGATTCGGCAGCGGACATCAAAGCCGGTTGCGGTGATTCTTGGCTTCCAGTCTCCGGAGGCGGTGCAGGCAGCGAGGGAGGTTACCCAGAGATTCAGGGAGGGCGGCATCCCGACATTCGTTTCACTGGAGCGGGGAGCGAAGGCCCTGAAGAACGCCCTGGAATACTACGTTCTGAAACGGCGCATCAACGTCTAGCATTCAGGTGGGACGGGGCACTGTTGAAGTGGTAGTGCTAGTTGGTGACTCCGGGTATCCCGCGTGTGCCCGCGCTGCTGATATCCCCTTCGAGTTGCACGATTCGCGATTCCACCTTGCCCGCTTCAATCGTCAGGAATCCGACAGTACCGAGGACCGGCTGGTACTGGGGGAAACAGGCGCTGCCGGGATTGATGCGCAGCCTGCCGTTGTTGTGTTCAACCGCGGAGCGGTGAGTATGACCGTAGACGGTAACGTCCGGTAGGCCCGTCTTCTTATACTCCGGCCACAGGCCGTAGTGAGACAACCAGATAGTGACGCCCTCGACAGTGATGAATTGCTCGGGTTTGACACGCGGGTCATTGACAGACTCGAACGGGTCATCATCACCCTCGGAGGCAAACACCGGGGCTACGGTCTCCAGTGCGTCCAGTACGGGCAGAGAGTAGATATCCCCGGCATGCAGTATCATGTCAACACCCTTGAAGATCTCTAATATCTGGGGGGGGAGTCCCTCGGTGGTCAGAGTGCTCAAGTTGACATTATGACCGGG
>DAOUVG010000277.1 GCA_030667735.1 Dehalococcoidales bacterium | reverse complement strand
GACGACATCCTTGCCAAAGACCTTAATGCCCTATTGAATCGGGCAGCCACCATCCCGTCGGCTGACGTGGTCGGTCTTCTGGCCAGCGCTACCACGGTCATCGGGTATGCCACTTCAAGTAACGGCATAACCTGGACCGTTCAGAACTATGACGTACTGGACGATGGAGGCGGCATACTCACCGGTGAAGGCGCGCCTACCATCGTCAATATTGGCGGCACCTACCACATGTGGTACACCAGGGGCGAATCAGACATGGTAATCGCCGCCGACTGGACCCCTATCCTGACCGGGTTTGGAGGGACCCAGGCCCAGCGGGAGACGGCCGTGGAGACAGTGCTGAACGGCACCAGGACCGTCATCGGCCACGCCACTTCGGCCGACGGGATAACCTGGGGGAGTCAGAATGACCAGGTCTTCCCCGCTGTAGACGGCAACCTTGGAGACAGCGTGGGCGCTCCCTGTGTAATCTATGATAGTGATGACACCACATATAAGATGTGGTACACGAGAACCGAGTCTGACCTTTCGCTATCGGAATGGGCCGATGCACTGACAGATACCGCTAACGTCGACTATGATGCAGCGCATGATGTCCTTGACAACACGGCCGCGGTCATTGGCTACGCCGAATCCGCTAATGGCACGACCTGGAGCGTTCAGAACAGCAAGGTACTCCCAAGCAGCACGCCGGCCTGGCAAAGCGTCGGCGACCCCTGCGTGGTCAAAGTTGGCAGCACGTACCATATGTGGTACACCGGGGCCAGTACCAACCTTACCGTTACGGGCGTGGGTGCTGTCTGGAGTGAACTCCTGGCATTTAACCTCGCGGATATCTGGACCGCGCTTGCGGCTAAAGATGTGGGCGATATCCTGGACGCAATCCTCGCCCTGGGCCTGACCACTATCAAGAGCACCCTCGCCAGCACTAATACGGCCATCGGCTACGCCACCTCCGGTAATGGGACGACCTGGGCCATTCAGAGCGCCAGCGACCTCGTCGGCAGCACCGGCGGCCTGTGGAGTTCGGTAGCTGCACCGACCGTGATTGAGAGCGGCGGTAGTTATGAGATGTGGTTTACCGAGGGCATCAATGACCTCACGGTAGGGAAGCTTGCCGACATCTATCTTGGCAGTGATTTGCCCATTGGCCGTGCCACCGCTACGCCACCGTACATACCACCGTACATACCACCAGTTGAGGAAGAGGAAGAAGAGGTGGTGGTAGAGGAGATACCGGGCGCCACCTATCTGCCTGAAGACGTGGTAGAGGACGGTCTATTCCTTGCCGAGTTCACTGCCACAGCCGAAGACGAGCAGTCCTCGGTTATGGTCCCCGAGGGAACGACAGGTCTTACCGCAGAAGGCGAACCACTGACATTCATAAGCGCCATCGAGACGGAAGTGCCGCCACCAACACCCCCGGACCACTCCATGGTCGCCCTGACCTACACCTTCGGACCGGGGGGGGCAACGTTTGACCAGCCGATAGGCATCACCCTGACGTATTCCGAAGCCGGTCTACCGGCAGACTTCAATGAAGAGGACCTCGTCATTGTCGTCTGGAACGATGTCACCGGAGAGTGGATCGAGCTCGTGACCGTGGTTGACACGGTGAACAACACCGTCACCACGTACGTCACCCACTTCTCCACCTTCGCCGTCCTGGCGGCTACCGCCCCCGCCTCCTTCCAGATCAGCAACCTGACAGTGATGCCTGACGAGGTTGAAATAAACGAAGATGTCACAATCAGTGTCCTGGTGGAGAACACCGGAGACCTTGCCGGCTCCTATATTCTGGAACTGGAGATTAATAGTGAAGTAGCTGACACCAAGGAAATACTCCTTGATGGCCACGGGAGCGTCACGGTATCCTTCACCGTCTCCGCAGAGTCTGCTGGTACTTACGCTATCAGCATCAACGGCCTTACCGGAAGGTTCACCGTCACAGCGCCACCGGTAGTCGAACCGCCGGAACCAGCGGACATCTTCACCAGCATCCTGTCCGTAACCCCATCTAATGTCGAGACCGGTGAGACAGTCACCATCAGCATTCGGGTGAGCAACCGTGGCGGTCAGGAAGGCACCTACCTTGTCGAACTAAAGATAGACGGCGTGATTGTGGAAACCGAGAGTGTAACACTGGCCGCCGGCGCAAGCGAGACAGTCACGTTCACCACGTCCCAGAATATGGGCGGAATCTACACCGTCGACATCGATGACCTATCGGCGAGCTTTACCGCCGTGAAGCCGGAAATCGAAGAAGAGGTCGCAGGCACGAACTGGGCACCCATTATTGGCGGTATCATTGGCGGCGTGGTCGTCATCGCAATAGTCGTCGGCATACTGCTGTGGAGGCGCCGGAGATACTAGGCCAGAGTCCCCAGTCTTACGGAACCGGATATGCATAACATAGAGGGGAGGGGTTAGTGCCCCTCCCTTCTGCATGAAATGAGGGGTTAGTGCCCCTCCCTTCTGCATGAAATGAGCAAACGTAAACCTTAAGGGGTGTGCAGCGGAGTGGCTCAACAAGCTTGGCGGCTGTGGTCTACCTGGTGGCAAACGTGGCCTGCCCGATGGTTGCCAATTGTGCTCATCCTGTCGATGTGCCTGGCATTTATCACCACCAGTCCGGCATCCGCCTTCAGTATAGACGACTACTTCACCTACAGCTACAGTATGCAGCTCAGCCAGACCGAGGTGCAGGGAAGCCAGGTATTCCACGTCACCGTTAGCGGTCAGGCCACCTGCATAGACGACCTGATGGGGCTGACACCCAGCAGAGCCTATATCACTTCCCGCATCATAGCCCGGCACACTGATACCGGGGCTGAGGTAACGCTGCAGCCCAGTTATACCCTTAACATAGAGCCGTTCCCCGGCAAGGGTGAGACGGTCCAAGAGACCGTGGTTGTT
>DAOUVG010000149.1 GCA_030667735.1 Dehalococcoidales bacterium | reverse complement strand
GATTGCGCGCCACTGAAGACAGTGGCGTGGCTGCGTTCCTCTCAATGACAGAGAATGAGAGCTAGGGGAAAACCGCCGGTGCCTGTAGCCCGGTGACCTCGGGAAGGCCCAGCATAAGGTTCATGCACTGGACGGCCTGTCCGGCGGCCCCCTTGACCAGGTTGTCGATGGCACTGATAACAACCAGCTTCCCGGTATCCGGGGCAACCGTGGGGTGGATGAGACACATGTTGCTCCCCCAGGTATGCTTGGTGTGCGGGGGGGAGTCCATAATCCGAATGAATGGATGGTCTTTGTAGAAGCGCTCGTACAGCCGCAGCAGCTCTTCCTGGCCTTTCTCGCCGGCCGTGAGTTTGTCTGTAGCTGGCGTTGCGTAGCAGGTGGTCAGGATACCGCGTGTCATAGGGGTCAGGTGCGGGATGAAGGTCACCGAGGGCGATTGCCGTCGGTGCAGCAGCCCCAGTTCCTGGGTGATTTCCGGCAGGTGCCGGTGGCCTCCCAGGCCGTAGGCGCTGATGTCTTCGTTGACCTCGGTGTAGTGTGTGCCCAGTGCTGGTGTTCGGCCCGCACCGGATACGCCGGACTTGCTATCGACAATGATGTCCGGCCCTATCAGACCGGCCTTTACCACGGGCGCCAGGGCAAGGATGGCCCCGGTTGGGTAGCAACCCGGGACGGCCACCAGTTGTGCTGAAATGATTTCCGGGCGGTGCAGCTCCGGCAGGCCGAAGACAGCCTGCTTCAGCAGGTGTGGAGCCGGGTGTTTCACCTTGTAGCGGCGCTGGTATTCCTCAACGTCCTTCAGGCGAAAATCGGCGCTCATGTCCAGGACGCGGATATTACGTTCCAGCAGCGGCACTACCACGACGGCGCTGTCCTTGTGAGGCATCGCTGAAAACGCGATGTCCACCTCGCCCAACTCAGCTTCAATAGTCAGGTCTATGCCGGCCAGGTGAGGGAAGACCTTACCCAGCTTCTGACCGGCGGTGCTCCGGCCCGTGACGGAGACAAGCTCCACCTGCGGATGCTGGTGCAGCAGCCTTGTCAGCTCAATGCCGACATAACCGGTAACATTGATGATGCCTGCTCTGGTCACATTCATCTAGCTAGCCTTTTGTTTTCTGAGCGTGTGTAAAGCCCCGCTCGAAGGCATTCGTATTCAGTTCCTCGGTACCTTTGGGGACGGACGCGAGGATGGACTTCTTAATGGCATCAGGAGAAATGAAGTCAGTAGCACCGGCAAAGAAACCGAGCATAACCACGTTGGCCACGGCAACCCGCCCCAACTCCCCGGCTAAACGCCACGCCGGGACGGTAAGAATCGGGTTACCTGCGGTCCGGTCCGGTGTGACCAGGTCTTCATCAATGATGACCGGGATGTCCGGGTCTACGTCCCGGTAGTACTTATCATAGCCGGACTGAGACAGGGCGACCAGTACGGAGGGGTTCTCCACATAGGGGTAGTTCACCGGCTGGTCGGAGATAATGACGTCGGCACGGCAGGCTCCGCCGCGGGCTTCGGGACCGTAGTCCTGGGTAAAGACGGCGTTAACGCCTTCATAGATAGTGGCCGCCTGACCGATGATGTAGCCGGCCAGGATTATGCCTTGCCCGCCAAAGCCGCACAGTCTTATTTCGTGGTTATGCGCCATCATGACCTTCCTGCGGGTGAGGCAGATATGGTCGTTCCGTATCAATAAACTTTCCGGTAACTATCTGTCCACCGAGAGCGACACCCACCTCATGCGGACTGGCGAAGTGTTTGACGACAGTGTTGGCACGGTAGTACCTCATCTGGTCGAGTCCGGTCGGCTGACGGTTCATACGGCCGTAGTAAGTGGGGCAGGGGCTGATTATTTCGACGAAGCTGAAGCCCTTCCTCTGTAATGCCTCGGTGGTGGACCTTTCCAGTTGCCGGACCTGGGCTGTAGTCCATCGGGCGACGTAGATAGCGCCGCTGGCGGCCGCCAGCCCCACCATGTTGAATGGGTTCTCCACATTCCCGGCACGAGATGTAGTGGAACGCGCGGCTGATGGTGTGGTCGGTCCGAACTGCCCGCCGGTCATACCGTAGGTAAAGTTGTTAACGCACAGCACCGTCATGTCGATGTTCCTGCGCCCGGCGTGAATCAGGTGGTTTCCGCCGATTGCCGCCAGGTCACCATCCCCGCTGAAGACGATAACCTCCAGCTCCGGATTGGCCAGCTTCAGTCCGGTGGCAAAGGGAATCGCCCGCCCGTGAGTGGTGTGGAAAGAGTCCAGCTTGAGGTAACCGGCTGCCCGGCCGGTGCAACCTATCCCGGAGACTACCGCCACCTTGTCCAGAGCCAACCCGCAATTGAGCAGAGACCGGATAAAGGCGCTGAGGACTATGCCCAGGCCACAGCCGGAGCACCAGATGTGGGGAAACCGGTCCGTTCTGAGGTACTCCCCCAGAGGGTGGTTCTCTCTCGTTTTCTCGCTGTTTACTGCAAGTTCGCTCATTTCGCAGCCTGCCTGATTGCTTCCAGTATTACCTGCGGGTCATGTACCGCGCCGCCCATATGTGGCACCAGTATTGTCTTTGCCGCGCCGCCGGCACTTCGTTCTACTTCAAGGGATATCTGCCCGTAATTTATCTCCGGCACGACGAAAGCCTTCACCTGCCGGGCTATTTCCGCTATCCGTTTCTGTGGAAACGGCCAGACCGTGACCAGCCTCAGCATCCCGACGGAGATTCCTTCGCTTCGGGCACGCTCCATGGCAATCAGCGAGACTCGCGCCGTAATACCATAGGCACAGATAACAACCCCGGCACCATCAATGCCGTCTTCCTCCATCTCGATAATCTCTTCGCTGTACTTCTCAACCTTTTCCACCAGCCGCCGTATCAGCTTGTCCTGTGCTTCGGCGTCCATTGCCGGGTATCCCCGCTCATCGTGGGTGAGCCCGGTGACGTGGAAGCGGTAGCCTTCGCCGCTGTTTGCCATCGGTGGAACAAGGTCGGCATCAGGCTCGTAGGGCCGGTATTCTCCGGGCGGTACCTTTGGCTTGCGTCTGGGAACGATATGTACCTTATCGCGCGGCTGGATAACAACTTTTTCGTACATGTGGCCAACTGCGCCATCGGTCATGACGAGCACCGGAAGGCGAAACCTTTCCGAGAGATTGAAGGCCTTTATCGCGTGGTCGTACACTTCCTGCGGGGAGCTCGGCGAGAGGGCAATTATGCTATAGTGGCCGTGGCTTCCCCAGCGCGCCTGCATCATGTCTCCCTGAGCCACCAGTGTAGGCAGACCGGTAGAAGGCCCGGCACGCTGCACATTGGCTACCACGCAGGGTGTCTCCATCATCAGGCCCAAACCGATATTCTCCATCATCAGACTGAAACCCGGCCCGGAGGTGGCTGTCATTGCCTTGACACCCCCCCAGGAGGCCCCGAGGACGGCAGCCATCGACGCCAGTTCGTCCTCCATCTGGATGTAGGTGCCGCCAACTTCGGGGAGACGGTCCGACATTCGCTCGGCAATCTCTGTCGCCGGTGTAATCGGATACCCGGCAAAGAAGCGACAACCGGCGCTGATAGCCCCCTCGGCACAGGCCTCGTCGCCACTCATGAAAAACTCGCCTTCGAGATGCGCTCTATCGGTGGTCACTATCTCTCCCAGACTTTGCCTAAAGCGTGGCTTCAGCCTGAAGCGTGGCTTCAGGGGTCACTTTACCTCTTGACCGGCTTCTTCGCCATTAGTAACAACGTGAATGGCAAACTCCGGACAGATCATGGTGCACATTTCACAGCCGATGCACTTGCTGCTGTCCGCCATAGCGGCAACATGGTAGCCCCGGCTGTTAGTCTCATCGGTCTCGTAAAGGATATGCTGAGGGCAAAACTCCACGCAGAAGCGGCACCCCTTGCACCACTCCTTCATTACGTAGACCTCGTGTTTGCTGGTTTCCGTCTTACTACTACTCAAAAACTCACCCGGAAAGTTCACGAAAATACCGGTGGTTGTTATGGCAACTTAAATACAAGAATATCATACGTTCGTAGCTGTTATCAAATCTGACGCAGTACGGAGTACCGTCATTACGAGGAGCGTGCCGGCGCGCCTCTGGTTTCAGCGGCACGCAATTCTGGCAAGGGATGAGATTGCTTCGGTGTCTCTTCGCTTTGCTCAGAGTCCCTGCTCGCAATGACAGGGGGAGAGCAAGGTTTCCTTGAGCTACCGGGTCTGTTCTGCTAAGATGGCATCATGAAGGTAAGACAGGGAACCGCCCCGGAATCCGCACCCCCGGCCGAAGACCGAAAGCCGGCTACCACAGTGGATTACGTTCACCTCCCCACCAATGAGGACGTAATAGCCTTCGCCGGCTACTACACCCCGGAGCAGGAGGTGAGGATGCCTTTCCACGGGCGGGAACTGCTCTACGTCACCGGCCACATTGTGGTGGAGTCCGCCTGCCACGGCGACACCTGTGAGCCGCAGAACTACTGGTACGCCCTCGTGCCGGGGTATGTGGTAGAGTGGCAATACCGGAAGAACGAGTCCGACCTGCCAGTATCGAAAGCGGAGCCGATTTCAGACCCGGGAACACGGAAGGAAATCGAGGGTATTATCCTCCGCACCGAGGCCGTTTCCCGCGTTGAGTTCCACTAGGCTTAGCCGGACACCGCTGAAGGGAGAGAGAGGGTATGAGTGTTATCGGCATCAGTTCGGGGGGAACCGGCTCCTGGATCGAAAAAAACATGGGTGATGTTCATGTTTCAGATATTCCCGTAATGGACTGGACATGGATGGTCGCCCGGTTCCCCGATGTCGAATGGGAACAGGACCGGTCG
>DAOUVG010000298.1 GCA_030667735.1 Dehalococcoidales bacterium | reverse complement strand
CCTTTTTCATACCGGGCCTTCTGCTCATCGCAGTATTCGCCGGTGTTCTGGCGCTCAATGCCATCCGACGCCGGTTCTGGTGTCGCTACCTCTGCCCGCTGGTGGCGTTGCTCGGGCTGGTCTCAAGATTTGCCTGGCTACGGCACATCGTCGATGAAGGGAAGTGCACCTCCTGCCGGCGCTGTGCCCTCTCGTGCCCGATGGGCGCTATCGACCCGGAGAAGGGTTTTGCCGCCAGCACCGCCGAATGTACCATGTGCCTCGATTGCGCGGAAGCCTGTCCGGCAGGCGTAATAGCTTTTCGGGGGCAGAGAGTGCATCCTGCGGTGCCACACTTCCAGCCGTCACGCCGGCAGTTATTTGCCTCCCTGGGTGTGGTTGCCATCGGGACGGCCCTGCTCAAGACAACGACTCTCTTCCGTAGTAAGAACCCTATGTTAGTCCGACCGCCCGGTGTTCAGGAGGAAGAGTTGCTGAGCAAGTGTGTGCGCTGTGGCGAATGTACCCGCGTCTGTCCCACCGGCGGGCTGCAGCCGAGTCTCACCACAGCCGGATGGGAGGGGCTCTGGACCCCGGTCCTGGTCTCTCGATTCGGCTACTGCGATTATTCGTGCAATTCCTGCGGGCAGGTCTGCCCCACCGGAGCTATTCCCGAGTTACCACTGGACGTCAAACGGCTGGAGGTTATCGGTTTAGCTGTCATTGACGAGGAGCGCTGCCTGCCCTATGCCGAGGGTAAGCCCTGCATTGTCTGTGAAGAAATGTGCCCCGTACCGGAGAAGGCAATACAGCTTGACGAAGAATCAGTGGTTAACGAGCATGGCGAGGCGGTAATCCTGCAATATCCCCGGGTGATACGGCACCTGTGCATCGGCTGCGGTATCTGCGAGTACCAGTGCCCGCTCGAAGGTGAGGCCGCCATCCGGGTCTACGCACCCGGTGAAGCGCCACCACATGAGCAACCTCAACAACGCCGACGGGGCCAGCAGTGAATGCCCCAATTCCGGACGGGTTCATTCATTATCATTCCCCACTATCCGCTGTGCAGCTTCAAGGAGGCTGCCGGCGGTATAGTCTGCGGGGGCAGTGAGGTCACTGCCCTTTCGGGGGCCGGTAGTTACCAGAACAGTCCGGCAACCCATTGCCCGACCGGCGTCGATATCTATCTGTGTATCACCGACCATGAATGACCTGTCGAAATCGATATCATGCTCTTCCGCGGCTTGCCGGAAAAGGAGCGTCCCCGGTTTGCGGCACTGACAGCCGTCGTCGGGGTGGTGGGGACAGTAGTAGATGGCGTCTATCCCGGCATCTTGCTTACTCAGTTCGTCCACCATCTTCTCATGTATCCGAGCCAGGGCGTCCTCTGTGAAGTAGCCGCGAGCGATGCCGGACTGGTTGGTGATGACGACTATCTTGAACCCCGCGCGGTTGAGAAGCTTCACGGCTTCTGCAGCATCGGGAAAGAGTTCGAAGTCCTCGGGGCGGGAGCAATAGTTGGCATCCGGGGCAATAGTACCATCCCGGTCAAGAAAGGCGGTTCTACTCCTCATGTTCTATCCTTATCCTGCCGGCGGCCATATCCTCATTCGCCTGCCGGTATTTCTCGATGGTACCGATGTCGACCAGGTAGTCATCGTCCTTTAGAATGTAGCCGTACACCGGCAGGTCTTTCGCGAGGAGCGCGGGAAAAACATCGTGCCCGAAATCGGAGGGTTGCCCCACAGGGATAGTGTCAAGGACCGTCCTTTCCAGGATGTAGGTCGCACCGCTCTCCAGGTCCGATGATGCCGCGCGTTCGGCCGGTTTCTCCGTGAAGCTGAGTACTCTGGCGTCGGCGTCCATCTCGACAACACCGGCGCTCCGGGGACGTGACACCTTCAGGATAGCCAGGGTGGCTGCGGCCTTCTTTGCCTGGTGGAGCCTGAGCATATCGGTAAGGTCGAAATCAGTAAGGACATCTCCGTAGTGGACCACGAATGGGCCATCGAGGTAATGCGCCATACGCTTCACACCGCCGGCTGTTCCGAGGATGGTGTCCTCCGTCGAATAGGCTATCTGCATACCCAGATTACGGCCATCGCCCAGGGCATCCCTTATCTTCTGCCCCTGGTAGTGCAGGTTTATCGCCACGTCGCGGATGTCGTGGCTCTTCAGCCAGACCAGAATATGCCGGATAAGCGGTACTCCGGACACAGGCAAGAGCACCTTGGGCACTGTCAGGGTAAGTGGCCGCAACCTGGTGCCCGCACCGGCGGCAAGAATCATGGCCTTCATTTAACACCCCCGTACACTACGATACATCATGGCTCAGGCGCATGGCAAACGTGGTACGGGTTACACGCTTCAAGACTCCCGGCGAACCGATAAAAAAATTACGGGAAACAAATCGAAGCTAACAGGCTCGAATTGTTTTACTAGTTATGTAAAGGACTTGGCACCGGCCGGCACGTGGAGGGACAGGAGGAGTGTAGCCATTCACTTCTACCCCTAGCTTGTGAAAGTGGTAATGATAATATTACAGATTGTTTCTTGACAGTCTAATACGATTTGACTATGCTTCTCTTGAATAGACATGAAAACTTTGAATCTTAAAGCTACACACAAAACAGTAAAAGATTATTACGAGGCAATCAGTAATCTTTCCGGGCTTGGCGTGCATCATGAGGGGGCGGTATCACCGG
>DAOUVG010000126.1 GCA_030667735.1 Dehalococcoidales bacterium | reverse complement strand
TCCAGCACCCGGCCATCTTCTGCAGAGACCATCTCCCGTTTATTGAAACGGGATCCGTGTACACAGGGCTGCCCCAGGCACTTGATTTCCACTAACACCTTAGCACCTCCACAATGCGGCCAGCATCTGCGCTGAGCCTGAGTATACAGTATTCTACTACTGACGCCGTCTTCAGGCAACACGCACCCTTCGCGTTCTCATACGCTTCTGACCATCGCGGTTGGCTTGTGTGGCCGCGCGCCTCCGGTCGTATCCCTTGCGCACCGTCTGTCAAACGGTGCTGTGTGGGCACTGTGGTCCTACCCCAGAAGCCCCCTCACCATCCCGGCCACGTACCTGCCGATGGCGATGGAGCCGGTCAGGCCGGGTGACTCTATACCTACCATATTTATCAGGCCAGGCAGCCCCCTGTCCTCTTCGTGGGCGATTACGAAGTCGCGGAAGTCGTCCTCCGGCCCCTGGAGCTTGGGACGGATACCGGCCATCTCCGGCTCCAGGTCTTCCAGCCTGAGTCCCGGCAGGAACTTCTTCACGGACTGGTAGAATGTTTCTTTATCGGCCTCGTCCACGCCGTAGTCTATCCCGTCCACGTAGAGCGTGTTGGGGCCGAGCCTCATCCGTCCGTCCATGGTAGGGGTTATGTGAATGCCCTTACCGGCATGCTCGGGGAGGGGATAGACCAGCCGGCTTACCGGAGGTCCTTCCGGCGAATTGAGACTGAAGTACTCGCCCTTGCAGTAGTGGAGCTGGTATCCGGCCTGCGTAAGGTCGATTCCGGCTAGCCCGGCAACCCGGTCCGAGTTCAGCCCCGCCGAGTTAATCACAGTGCCGGCACGAATCGACGATGTGCCTTCACGGTCCCTTATCTCAACCTCGTATCCTGTTCCCACCTTTTCCAGACCAACTACCTCAGTCTCGAATACGAAGTCGGCCCCCCTCTCCCTGGCGAGCCCGTACAGTGCCCTCATCAGAGTGTAGGCATCAAGTATGCCCGTTGAGGGGGAGAGCATTCCGGCAACCGCCTCTACGTTCGGTTCTGTGTGCCTGATTTCATTCCGGGATATGAGCCTGAGGTCGGTAACGCCGTTTCTGTGCCCCAGTTCGAGAAACTCTTCCAGCTTTTCGAACTCGGCATCATCAGTGGCAACGATAATCTTGCCCAGCCTGCGGTGGCCCACGCCGTACTTCTCGCAGAACTCATAGAGCAGGGGATTTCCCTCGACGCAGAACCTTGCCTTGAGAGAGCCTTCGGGATAGTAGATACCGGCGTGGATGACCTCGCTATTCCGGCTGCTGGTTTCGAGGCCGAAGGTCCGGTTCTTTTCGAGGACAAAGACGCCTTTCTGCTGTCGTGCCAGTTCGGCGGCTACCGCCAGACCTACAACCCCGGCCCCAATGATGGCTACATCTACCTCAATCGACATGGAGCCCTCAGAAATCGCTCAAGGCATGTTTCCGGACCTGCCCGAGGTGTGAGGTATCGTTGTGCCGGGTGAGTGTAAACCGGCCATCCTCGTATTCAAAGACGGTCATTCCAGCCACATCCTGCCTGATGTTCCAGAAGTGGGAGTTATCCAGGCCCAGCAGACTGCATATCAGGACCTTGTTCACCACGCGATGCGAGACCAGCACCACCGTGCCTTCGTGACATGCCACAACGGTTTCAACGACCTGCCTTGCTCTCTCCGCAACGTCGTCCAGACTCTCGCCGTCCGGCATCGTCACCAGGTGCGGTCCTGTCAGCCAGCGGTGGTAGAGTTCCGCGTACCTCTCCTTGACCTCCTGGTGGGTCAGGCCCTGCCATGTTCCGTAGTTGAAGTCCACCAAACCCCCGGCAATACTGACTTTAAGGCTGTGATGCGAGGCAACGGCACCGGCGGTGTCCAGGGCGCGCTTCAGGGGGCTGGAGTAGACGGCTTCCGGACTGAAATCTGCCAGGTGCTGCCCCAGGGCCTCTGCCTGGGCAAGGCCGGTCTCGTTAAGTCCAACATCCAGTCTGCCCCGGAATACCTCACCCACGTTCCAATCGGTCTCGCCGTGGCGGGCAATAATGATACGGGTCATAGCACTATTCTGCCTTCAGAGGGTGAGTGAAGTCAATGGAGGCGGATATGATGGTTCCGTTTTCGCTTGGATGGTAATGGATTATGGCCTGGAGGAAGAGCCGAGGTTGTTCGGCGGTGGCCGTCGTTACCACGCCTGCTACCGGCGTGGGGAAATGAAGGCCCTGCTTCGTCGGGTCGGTCTCCGCGAGCTCGCACTTGAGTCCTGTCCGGGAAGGGTGTTCGGGGAGGAAATCGTCCGGGTCCGGGCGCAGAAACCCTGAAGTTGCCGGGAAGCTGGTCTGCACGTTTCCGATTGCTCACCATGACTGCTACCTGGTAAGCGCTTCCGAGCGCACCCGTACCGCTTCCATTACCTCGGCCTGCTGTGGCCCGGCCTGTCTCAGGCAGGTGGTGATAATGTGACCCAGCAAAAGGTGTGCGTCCTCCACCTGCTCCATGACGTGGTTGTTGACCACGATGGCAATGTCCACCAGCGATTCAAGTCTACCGCCATCAAATCCGGTGAATCCAATTGTCGTGGCACCCCGTATCCTGGCGGCTCTAACGCCGTTGAGTACGTTGGGGGAGTTCCCGCTGCCGCTGATTGCGATGACGACATCACCGGGGTCGACCAGTCCGACCAACTGTGCGGAGAAGATGTTCTCGTAGTCGGTATCATTCGCCCAGGCCGTGGTCAGCGGTATGCTGTCATTGAGCGAATACGCTCTCAGGCCCGTTCTGTCCTGGCTGGCGGCTCCCTTGGAGAAGTCGCAGGCGATATGTGAAGCCGTCGCCGCCGAGCCGCCGTTGCCGAATGTGAAAACCCGCTTGCCTTTTTCCCGGGCCTCATTGAGGACCTCAACAACCCTGGTTATGCGGTCGACAGGGAGCTTGTCCAGTGTCAGGGTCATATCAAATAGATAGGCACGTATCGCACTAACGGTCCCTCGCTCTGTGTGCCGTTCCTGGTCTGCCATTTACTTCACCGTCCTTACTACCTCAGTCTGCCTCATTACGCGAGAGGCGGCCGCATAAGACTGGTACGGGACCTCGGGCTGGGCCTGTGCCCACTCCACGTACTCCCGGATGATTTGTTCCAATGGTGTATTCGATTCCCAGCCGAGGTATGTGAGGCTTGAGCTGTCCGATATCGTATGGCGGCTGTCGCCAAAGCGGAACTGACCGGGGACCTCAGGGGGGATGTTCCTGCCGGTGATGCCGAGCAGTGTCCGCGCGTATTCCAGTACGGTGATGGGATTGCGCCCGCCGACGTTGAAGGCGCGGTAGTCGGCGGCTTCATTCTCCATGACAAGCAGGTTTGCCCGGACAATATCACCGACATAGGCGTAGTCGCGTAATTGCTCTCCATCTTCATAGATGACTGGCGGCAGGTTCTCCAGCAGCCGGATGGTGAAGCTCCGCAGGATGCCGGAATAGGCATTGTAGAAGCTCTGGCGGGGTCCCTGCGTGATACTGTAACGCATGGCCACGGTGGGAATCCCATATTTCCTTCCCAGGGTCAGTGCGTATAGCTCCTGGCAACACTTGGAGACTGCGTACTGGTTGTGGGGGTTGGTGCGCGACTCGTCGAGAAGCTGGGGTCTCATTGGTTCCTCGCAGACAGCACATTTCACATCCCAGTCGCTACCTTCCAGTTGTTCCAGCGTGCGGGGTGGAGGGTACTGTACTCCGTGCTCTTCACAGGAGTACTTCCCTTCACCATAGACCGCCTGCGAACTGGCCAGTACCACCTTCTGCACCGGCAGGTGCTGGTTGACTATAATCTCGTAAAGAAGCGCCGTACCAACGTCATTCACGGAGGCAAAGGTACTGAAGTCCGTCAGGTAGTCCTGATAGGCCGCCAGGTGAAACACCGCGTCAATGCCCCGCAGCGCCGTCACCATGTCGTTCCGGTTGCGGACATCGCCCAGAATGAACTCCGCGTCATCAGGTATGTAAGTGGGTTTGCGCCCACCCGGATGGACGGGGGGTGCCAGATTATCCAGGATACGTACCCGGTGCCCTCTCTCCAGCAGGAGGTCAACGGTGTGAGAACCAATAAAGCCGGCACCACCGGTAACCAATACTCTCATATCATTACCACCTAGTTCCTGTAGTTGAAAATAACCTTGCTGCCGTCGTTGTGAAAATGGAAGGGGAACTCGCGTAGTTGTCCCAGACTGGCGCGCACGTTATCCCGCTTCGCCACCGGACAGTAGAGAAGCAGGAATCCCCCGCCACCGGCACCGGCAATCTTGCCGCCAATAGCCCCGGCCTTTCTCGCCGTCCGGTAGACATCATCGATGTCACTGCTCGTAATCTTGCTGGATAGTTGTTTCTTAAGATTCCAGCCTTCGTGCAGCAGTTCACCGAATTCCTCGAAGGCTCCGCTCAGAAGAGTCTGCTTTGCCTGGAATGCGAGTCCGGTCAACTCCTTGAGTAAGTCCATTCTCTCGCTGATGTTCGCCTTCTGCTCGGTGAGGATTCCGCTCGATTGCCGGGTGAGGCCGGTGTAGAAGAGGAGGAGGTTTTCATTCAGCTTCCGCTTGTACTCCCGGCTGATGCCAACCTTGTCTATCTTGACCATGTCCTTATGGAAGGAGATAAACCGCATGTTGCCGTATGCAGAGATGTACTGGTCCTGCTTGCCGATGGGCTTGCCCAGGATGTCAATCTCAATCCGGCAGGCCTGCCTGGCCAGGTCCTCGGCGGTTACGGAGTTGCCCCGGTAGGTATGAAGCGCCTGTAGTAGTCCCACGGTAATGCTGCTGGACGAGCCTAGTCCGGTACCTTCCGAGGGGATGTCGGCCATGGTGGTTATCTCTATGCCGCTCTCTACGCCGGTCATCCTCATTGCTTCCCGGATTAGCTCATGCTCGATGTCATCCACGCGGCTGACGATTTCTTTCCTGGAGTAGTTGAGGTATATCATATCGTCAAACCGCTCTTTGACGATGACGAAGGTGAACTTGTCTATTGCCGAACTGAGGACGGCACCACCGCCGTTCACACTGTAGAAGTCCTCGAAATCGGTCCCGCCGCCAAGAAAGCTCAGTCGGAGCGGAGTCTGTGCAATTATCATCCGTGACCCCCGGTGTGTTTCTGCGTTGTCGTCAACGTAATGGTAGGTCCCGCCACTTGAGACAAGACTATTCTCACACGTTGTGGGTCTCACGGTAAGGTCTAGACGGTCAACAAGTGTGGTCTCGCCGGACAGGAACGGGTAACATATATGACCCAGGCGGGTGACCCTGTTTGGCCGGGGGTGTCAGGACAATGGTACCAGAGGGTCATGGTTGTGGCGGTCCGGGCTCCGCTTCGG
>DAOUVG010000176.1 GCA_030667735.1 Dehalococcoidales bacterium | reverse complement strand
CTGTTCGTCCTCCTCCTCGGTGACTGCTGGCCCGCAAGATGCCAGCACCAAGGACAACGCCATCAGGCAGCTTATTAGTACCCACAAGACTTTGTTTTTCATAATTCCTCCAGCTTCTTATTCGTTGCCTCTTTTATACTTACCTATTTTACATTTTACACTCCTTGAATCACGAATATCTTAATTTCTTAATCTAGCCTTCACCCACTCAACCGTTTTGGCCTTTTCCTCTTTGCCCCTGAGTAGCGGCCGATGCCGCCCCTCAGCCTCGGGTCAAGTAGGTCTCTCACTGCATCACCGAACATGTTTATTCCATAGACGACAATACTCAGGGCAAGGCCAGGCCAGATTGCCATCCACGGGGCCTGCAGCATGTACTTGCGGCCGCTTTCACTAAGCATGCCTCCCCAACTGGGAAAGGGTGGAGGGATACCGAAGCCAAGGAAGCTCAGGCTAGCTTCTCCCAGGATGTTGCCGGACATCGATATACTGAACATGATAATCAGGAGAGGCGCGATGTTGGGCAGAATATGGCGTCGGAGCATCTGCCCGGTGGTACAACCGATAGACTTCGCCGCCTCTACGTACACATTTTCTCTGATGGAGATAACGGCAGCCCGGGCCACCCTTATCCAGCCAATGCCGCCCCATATTCCGAGTACGATTACCGTCTGAAATATACCGGTACCAATAATGCCCATCAGGGTAATAACTATAATGAGCATAGGAAAGGACAGGGCGGCATCAACAAATCTTTGTACGACCATATCAACCCTACCACCGAGATACCCCGAAGTGACGCCAATGATTGACGAGAAAAAGACGTTGATGGCACTGGCACAAATACCCACTATCATGGAAATCCGGGCTCCATAGATAACCCGACTGAACAGGTCCCGTCCCAGGGAGTCAGTACCCAGAAGATGCTTGGCAGACGGTGCCTCCATACGGTCTTTCAGATTGTGCTCATTGTACCCATAGGGCGCCAGGCCTATGTCCGGCAGGCCCAGCCAAGTCAGGTCGGCAAAGATGCCGGTCAAGAGCATTATCAGAACAATAATCCCGCCCACGGTACCCAGTCGTTTTTCCCTGACCAGCCTGATGAAGAAATCAGCCAGTGGCGAGCGTCGCTTCGCTGCCTTGGCTTCCGCCATACCGTTAACAACTTCACTCATTACCTGACTATCTCCTCTACTTGTAACGAATCCGGGGGTCCAGATAAGCGTAACTCAGGTCGACCAGCAGGATGAGTACCAGTCCGAAGCTGGCGAGAAGAATGTTTATCCCGCTGACGAAGGGGTAGTCCCTACGGTTGATAGAGTCAAGGAAGAGGCGGCCCATGCCGGGTAGTGCGAATATCTGCTCCATAATGACGGAGCCGCCTATCATAATCGGTATCTGTCCGGCGATCATGGTAATCACGGGAATCATGGCGTTCCTCATGGCGTGTCTAATGACGATGACACGTTCGCGCATTCCCTTCGCCCATGCCGTTCTGACGTAATCCTGCCGGAGGACCTCCAGCATAGTTGTCCGCAGCATTCGCATCGTCGTTGCCGACATTGCCATACCCATCAACGCTCCCGGTATGATGAATTGCCGGAGGTTGGCAAGAGGTTCATCGGTAAAGCGGACAAGGTTTAATGGTGGTGCCCATCCCCACCAGATGGCGGGGAAGACCATTATCATAGTACCCAGCCAGAAGCCGGGTATTGAGAGTGAGATTATGGCGAAGCTCCGTCCGAAAAAGTCCCCCACGGAATCCTGCCGTATCGCCGAGAACAGGCCAATCGGCAGGGCTATACACTGAGATATGATGAACGCCAGGAGGCCGAGCTCAAAGGTTACCGGGAGACGGGCAACTATCTCGGGGAGCACGGGGCGCTTCAGCCACAGGGATGTCCCGAAGTCGCCACGGACAAGACCCCCAACCCACCGCAGGTACTGGATGTGTACTGGCACATCCATACCGAGCATTTTCTCGACTGCCGCGACGTCCATCTGCCCACCGGTCGATTCCCTTGACCCCATCTCGATAGCCATCATCTCCACCGCGCTGCCGGGGATAAGGCGGATGCTGAGAAATACCACTATTGTTATTACGAAGAGCGTGGGTATCATGAGGGCTAATCTTCTTATGACGTAATTACGCATACAGCTCCCCTTGTTGTTTCATGAACTATCAGTCTACGATAGCCTGCTATCCCCTGTGTGGTTCTCCATGCTTTTCAGTCCAACGGGATACGCAATGAGGCATTTAGAAACCGCGTAAACTGATGGATAGGTCTGAGGACGTCCCCGGCACAAACCTCTACCCTTGTTAAATCCCTTCTGATATCCAGACCGCTTCAGGGTTACTGCCATTCCGCACGTGCCGGCAGACCCATGACCGTGGCTGCTATCTGCTATTCATAATATAAGAAGGATTCTTCCTCCCGCCTTTCACCACGAAGGTGTACCATCAAATACGGGAAAGGTACAAGAGGTTTCCTCCCTTTCATTAGAGCACAGTATAACCATGCTCTAGTAGTTTGTCAACATGTTGTTTCCAGGGGCCTTTATCCGGGATGGAGTTACGTGTGGGGGTGCCGGGGGATAAACGGACCGGATGGGCTTATGGCGGTAGCAACTGATGGCAGGTCTGTTTACGGCTATGCTACCGCTTATGGCGGTAGCAACTGATGGCAGGTCTGTTTGCGGCTATGCTACCGCTGCGCCAGCGCCACTCAGTGTCTCTTTGACACGGGCCACGAGGGTTGTGGTGCTGACCGGCTTGAGCACATAACCATCGGCACCAAGGGCCAGGGTCCTCTTCACGGTGTCCGTTTCATGTTCGGAGGTGAGCATGATTACGGGGGTGCTGGTACGCTGCCGGATGGACTGAAGTACCTGCACACCGTCAAGTTCGGGCATTACGATATCGAGGATAATGAGGTCGGGCTTCTCATCCCGCACCTTTCGCAGACCGTCCAGCCCGTCGAAGGCGGTGATGACGTCAAAGCCCTCTTTCTGCAGGGTGCGTTCCGCCAGACGCACCAGGGAATGGGCGTCATCGACAATGAGAATCAGCGGCTTGCCGGGGCTGGCCGCCTCGCTCTCCTCCGCAGACTTTCTGGACTGAAGCAGGACTCTTGCTCTGGCGATAATTGCCTCGGTAGCGAATGGTTTTACCAGGAAATCAATGGCTGCATCCGGTATATGCTCTTGCCGATGACGGTTTCGCAGGAGGAACCGACGATGGTTCAGGGCTTTAAGTTTTTTCCGGTCCACCTTCTCATCGATGGTTAGAAAGAGCACCGGTGTACCGGTCGTATTCTTATTCTGCTGAAGCTGGCGGTATACCTCGAAGCCGTCCATTCTGGGCATAACCGTATCCAGTATAATGAGGTCCGGTTTTTCTTCCCTTGCTTTTCGCAGCCCTTCGGTACCATCGTAGGCGGGGATGACGTCGAAGCCCTCATGTTGCAGGACGCGCTGGATGAACCACACCAGCGAATGGCGGTCATCAATGATGAGGATACGCGCTTGCATGTTCACTCTTTCCTGTCCCCTCTTTGCTTTGCCTGACGGGCCGTTCCCTCACAGCCCTGCCGGTAGTATAGGAGTGTGTTACCTGACAGTCGGAGGTCTCTCCGAGACCGGTTCGGGGTACTGGTAGAAGTCCCTGAACCGGGCTATTTCTGCTTCAAGCTCTTCCAGTGCAGTTTCGGCACTAATAAAGTTGGCGTCGCGACCCATCTCCTGGAGTTGCAGGGCAATAGTGCCGGCTGCGTGCCCGCCAAAGCTATTCACGGCTCCCTTGATTCCATGCGCAGCCGCCTTGACAGCCGGGGCATCCCGGTGTTCGATACCTTCCTTTAGCTCCCTCAACTGCCGGGGGTAGTCCTCTTCCAGGAACAGTGCAACGGCCTCCTCCAGGAGTTCACTATCACCACCGGTCACATCAAGGGCGGTATTGAGGTCAATCGGAGGTGGAGGCCTCTCCTCAATTGGAGAGGGGCTCTCCTCAACGGGAGAGGGGCTCTCCTCACCGGGAGAGGGGCTCTCCTCAAGGGGAGAGGGCTTCTCCTGTTCAGGCAAGGCCTCATCCTGTTGGGGAGAAGTCTCATCCTGCTCAGGGCGGAGAAGGCTTTTTATCTCGTGGTAGAGCTCCTGATAGTTGACCGGCTTGGAGATATAGCTGTCCATGCCGGCTTCGAGGCATTGCTCACGGTCCTCTTTCATAGCGTAGGCAGTTATGGCGATTATGGGGATGTGTTCGCCGGAGTCCGCCTCCATCTTACGGATGACGCG
>DAOUVG010000233.1 GCA_030667735.1 Dehalococcoidales bacterium | reverse complement strand
CACTATTTGGGTGCCTGTCCCCCGGACCACCTCCGGCTTGCCGGAAACGGCCTGCACATGATTGTGGTCGCCATGCTCGTGGCTCACGGTGACGATATCAGAAGATATGTTAACGGGGCCGTAGTTGATGATGTCCCGGAAGCCGGTCTCGTAAGGGTCTGTGACTATGTTCAGTCCAGCCTCCGAGGTAATGCAGAAACATGCGTGTCCAATCCATTCAATTTTCATGAACGCCCCCATTAAGCCTGTATTACCGGGTCTGCCCAAGGATAACACAATGGGTGAATCGCTTACCAGCCAGGGCTGAATACAACGTTTTGCACACGCTTCTGTTATAATAGTGCCTGATTATCTTACCGGGAGGCCGTATGACGGATAATAACCACATTCTGGCTATAGACCAGGGTACCACGGGAAGCACTGCCCTTCTTTTCGATAAAAGCGGACGGGCACTTTCCTCCGCTTATCGTGAACTGCACCAGGTCTATCCCCGACCCGGCTGGGTGGAGCACGACCCGAAGGAACTCCTCAGTACATCGCTGGCGGTGGCCAGGGAAGCGCTGGAGAAGGCGGGAGTAGGCCTGTCGGACGTGTGCGGCATCGGGATTACCAACCAGCGGGAGACCACCATTGTATGGGACCGCCACTCCGGGGAACCGGTGAGCAATGCCATTGTCTGGCAGTGCCGGCGGACTGCCCCTCTATGTGAAGAGCTGAAAAGGCGGGGACTGGCCGGGGCAATCAGTGAAAAGACCGGCCTTATCATAGACGCTTATTTCTCGGCCACCAAGCTCCGCTGGATACTGGACCATATTCCGCAGGGGCAGCACCGTGCCGGGCAGGGCGATTTGCTCTTCGGAACAGTGGATAGCTGGCTGGTCTGGAATCTCACCGGTGGTGCCGTTCATGTCACCGATTACACCAATGCCTCGCGGACAATGTTGTTCAACATTCACACCCTTCAGTGGGACAACGAACTCCTTTCGGCCCTGGATATACCGGAGACTGTCCTGCCCGAAGTGATGCCGTCCAGCCACGTGTACGGAGAGACGGTTCCCGGTGTTCTCGGGGACGTGCGCGTACCGCTGTGCGGGATAGCCGGTGACCAGCAGGCGGCCCTCTTTGGCCAGGCATGCTATGAAGCCGGCATGGCGAAGAATACCTATGGCACCGGCTCCTTCGTCCTGCTCAACACGGGTGACCGTCCGGTCCCGTCGGAAAAAGGGCTGGTGACGACTCTGGCCTGGGGGTTGGGCGACCGTGTGACCTATGCCATGGAGGGGAGTATATTCATCACCGGGGCTGTCGTCCAGTGGCTGCGGGATGGCCTGGGTATTATCGAACAGGCCGCTGAGAGTGAAACGCTGGCCCGCGCCGTACCGGATAACGGTGGTGTTTTCTTCGTGCCCGCCTTTGTCGGCCTGGGTGCCCCGCACTTGGACATGTATGCCCGGGGCAGCATCTTCGGGCTTACCCGAGGCACCACCAGAGAGCACCTGGTACGGGCGGCCCTGGAATCGATTGCCTACCAGTCTCGTGATGTCATTGAGGCGATGAGCGCTGAGGCGGACCTGCAACTGCCGCTACTGCGTGTCGACGGTGGCGTGACGGCCAATGCCTTCCTTATGCAGTTCCAGGCGGATATACTGGGGGTGCCTATCCAGGTGCCCGCAGTCACGGAGACGACGGCACTAGGTGCCGCCTACCTGGCGGGACTGGCAACCGGACTCTGGCAGGATACCACCGAGATTGCCCGGTTGTGGCAACCGGCGAAGACTTATGAACCGGCTATGTCCCATGACCAGCGGGATACACTCTATGCCGGCTGGAAGCGTGCTGTGGAGCATGCCCGCGGCTGGGCTTCAGACGAGGAATAACAGGGGAGCGTTCCCTGCGAGGAGGTTATCATGGCTCAAAGTAGAGAAGAGGAGTTTCAACCGGAAGATGTAAGGAAACGGGCGATGGTAGATGAGGAGATATACCCGGACATTTTCAAGATTGCACAGACCTGGCCGGTATCCGGGCCCAGCGGTCTTGCCATCACCGGTGAAGGTCTCGTAGTTGTCGATACCGGTGTCGGTTTCCGGGAGGGAGAAGACAGGGTAAGGAAAATCAGGGAGAGGACTGAGACGCCCTTTCATACCATCATCTACACTCACGGACATGTCGACCACGTCGGTGGAGCTTCAGCTTTCCTGAAAGATGCCGAGGACAGGGGGCACCCGAGGCCAAGAATCATCGGCCATGAACTGGTTGCGCAGCGGCTCGATAAATACCGGATGCTGAAAGGCCGCCGTGCCTACATAGCGTCATTGCAGTTCCCCCGTCTCCAGGACAGACCATCTGCCAGGCAGGACTGGGCGTCGGTCCGTGAGCCATCATATGTCTATCCGGATACCACGTTCCACGACTATATGGAGTTCAAACTGGGTGGCCTGACCTTTGAGATATACTATGCTCCCGGGGAAACCGACGACACGATATGGGTGTGGATTCCGGAGCGCAAGGTGGCCTTCATCGGTGACCTGCTTATCGGTGGCTGCCCCAATACGGGTAATCCGCTCAAGGAGCAGCGCTACACACTGGAATGGGCCGAGAGCCTGGAGAGAATAGCGGAAAAGAAACCCGATTTCGTTGTCGGCAGCGGTCCGGTCATCAGTGGGGGAAATGTGGGGGAACGGCTTCTGAATACTGCCAGGCTCCTTCGCTACATCCATCAGGAGGTCGTCCGGCTGCTTAATGAAGGCTACTGGATTGAGGACATACTGGAGAGAGTCAAAGTGCCGGAGGAACTGTCCGATAAACCCTATCTGGCGGGCAACTATGGTCACCCCACCTTTATTATCCACGATGTGTATCGTCGCTATACCGGCTGGTATGACGGCAATCCAAGCGAGCTTTTCCCTTCGAAGGGTGCAGATATAGCTGCCGAGATGCTTGATATTGCCGGTTGGGAGAAGGTCACCGAAAGGGCCCGGCAGCTTCGAGAGGAGGGCAATGTCCAGCTTGCCCTGCATCTGGCCGACTTTGTAATCAAGGGAACCGGGGATGAGTCGGCTCGCAGTGAAGCGATGTTGCTGAAGGCCGACCTGCTTGATGCTAGGGCTGGTGAAGTCCGCAACTACATTGCCGGGAATATCATGCTGACAAGTGCCGGAACGCTTCGGGAAGAGGCCGGCTAGCCGGAGGAATTTCCTTCCGTGAACGTAAGGGGTCGGGACGGTCTATCGGACCGTCCCGATTTCTTTAATTGAATACCTGCGTCTTCCTGCCCAGTCAGACGGTAACTTTTTTCTTCCCGTTTTGTAACCATTCTGTAACCTTGCGGACGCCATCTTAATATTCT
>DAOUVG010000026.1 GCA_030667735.1 Dehalococcoidales bacterium | reverse complement strand
GCTGCTCCTGGTGTCCCTGCTGCTGCTCCTGGTACGGGGCATAACCCTACTCTGGGACCGCTACAGCCTCACCCGTATCGAGTTCCAGCGCCGACTGAGCACCAGGCGCGCTTTCTTCGGTGACGAGGTGGTGCTCGAACTGGATATCGCCAACCGGAAACCGCTGCCTCTACCCTGGCTTGAAATCGATGAGGAAATGCCGCAGGACGTGACTCTGCTCACCGGTAACGCTTCCCGGTCATACAAGCCGTCCCGTGCCAACCTCACCATCCTCTTCTCGCTCGGGTGGTACCACCGGATTAGACGCCGCTACCGGTTGCTTTGTGAACACCGGGGCTGCTTCACCTTCGGGCCGACACGGATTCGCTCCGGCGACCTCTTTGGCTTCTCGCGACAGCAGATGGACATCGAGCAGGTGGACCGTCTCACGGTATACCCCCGGATACTGCCCGTGGTACAGCCGGGCATCCCGTCGAAGCAACCCCTGGGTGACATCCGGATAAAGAGGTACATCTTCCAGGACCCCATCCTGACGAGGGGTGTCAGGGAATACCAGTCCGGTGACAGTCTGAAGCGAATCCACTGGAAGACCAGCGCCCGCCTCGGCCGTCTTCAGACCAAGGTCTTCGAGCCTACAACCAGTGTTGATATGGGTATCTTCCTCGACGTGCGTACCGTACCTCCTCCCGAATGGGGAAGAGTACCCCAGCTTCAGGAACTGGGTATCATCGCCGCGGCGTCTATTGCCAATCATGCCATGTCGTCGGGATACCGCGTCGGCCTGTACATAAACCAGTTGCGGCAGTTCACCGGTGAGCGCATCAGGATAGCCCCCAGCCAGCATTCCGAGCAGTTGGTGCGCATACTGGAGACGCTGGCTCAGGTGCATTCCTCCGCCGAGAATGTGCCCGCAGCCCGGTTCGTTGCTCTGGAAAGCCGGAACCTGCCATGGGGAAGCACCATCCTGGTGATAACCGCTGCGCCCACCGAAGCCCTGCTGGCTACCCTGCTCAGAATGAAGAGGGCCGGACGCAGCGTCGCGCTGGTGCAGGTGGGCGGCTCGCAAACCCTGTTGAGACGGGATGGACTGCCCGCGTACCGTGTCCCCGATGAGGTCCCCTGGCGTGAACTGGACACAATCACCCTGCAAGGAATGGGACAGTGAGAATCGCAAGGCGTTTTCTCCGACGGCTGCCATATCTGAACTGGATTTCCGTTGTCTTCACGCCGGTGGCCATCATTCTCATGGAGGTCTTCTGGTTCTATCCCTGGCTTGCCTGGGCGGGAAAACTGGAATTCTTCCCCGGAGACCGTCCTCCACTGAGCCTGGCTTCGGCGATATTCCTGCTGGGCGCTTCCTACATAGTCACCCGGTACCTGCTCAGTCGGGACTGGTCCGAATCATGGGTCCGGACTGGCATACTCCTCTTCGGTCTGGCGCTGGTCTACTCCGCTATCCGCAGCGAATACCACGCCGGTTTCAGCCTTGTCGACCCGCAGTGGTTTGTCCATACCGGGAGGACAATCCTCAACATTTTCACCAAGCCGGACCTCCTGATGATAGCTCTGCCGGCAAGTGCCTTCCTCTGGTGGCGGGGAATCAACCGCGGGCGAAAGCCGCTTCTCATGAGCGATATCTACCGCACCTTCCTGATTGGCATCGGTGCTTTCGTGCTCCTCATCATTGTCTGGCGTGTGAGCCTCGGTCCCGACTCCCTGGAGGACATGGCGTCCACGATAGCTCCACAGGTGGCGGCATTCTTCTTCTTCGCCCTCTCCGCCCTGGCCCTGACCAACCTCCACTCCATCCAGCAGCGGATGGTACAGGAAGAGACGATACGGTCATTCAACCGCCGCTGGCTGCCCACTCTTTTTGGTGTTATCGGTAGCATCGTCCTCATTGCAATAGCCGTCGCCGGTATCTTTTCACCGGAGTTCATGGCCTTTCTCGGTCGGCTGCTTAATTCCGTCTTTGATATCGCCCGCCAGATATTAAATTACATCCTCATCCCGTTCGGTTACATCGCCGCGGCGTTGGTCTATATCGGCCTGTGGCTGATCAATCTTATACGCGGCGGCCAAACGCCGGAATTCGAGGCACCGGAATTCTTCGGGGGAGACGAAGAACAACCCGAGGTCCCCATGGGGCAGCCTCTTCCTGAAATTGTTGGCTTGGTGCTCAAGTGGGTACTCTTCGCTATCGTCGCCATCATCGTTACCTACTTCCTTGCCAGGGCAATATCCCGCTTCCGGGCTTCCCGGGCGAAGGAGGACGTGGAGGAAATCAATGAGTCCCTCTGGAGCTGGGAGGGTTTCAAGGCAGACCTGCTGCTGTTTTTAAGCACCCTGTGGCAGCGCCTGCGGCGCAAGCGCAAGGCAACCGAAGGAGCAACCGCCCTTCCCTACTGGTACGGAGCGGAGGACGAGGCGTCGGGCGGCAGACTGGGTATCCGGGAGATTTACCGCCGCCTGCTCTGGCAGGGCTACCGGTCTGGTACCGCTCACCGCGACTGGGAGACACCCTATGAATATAACCGTCGGTTGAGCCTCTTGATTCCCGACGGCAGTGGGCAACTGACGGAGCTCACCAATCTGTACGTCAGTACCCGCTACGGGGACGTCGAAGCCCCTGACCCGCAGATAGACCGCGCCAACAGCCTCTGGGCAACCCTGCGCCAACTGCTGGGAGGGACGAGGGATGGTCGGTCGGCCAGTGATTGACCTCCTTCGGCTTATCTGCTATCTTCATTACTATCAAGCGACAATATAGAAAAGCCCGTGTACTCATGCAGGGCAGGCGTTAGACATGTCAATAGCCACAGACGCAATTCTGGACGACAAGTTCCGGCAGTGGACCCGGGGCAAGAACCCGGTCCAGGCGAGAATCAGTGTCTATGAGAAGATTCGGGATATCCCCTACGCCGTGCTTCCCGACCTCATCGATTCCGTGCGGTACGTTGACATCCTCAAACTGGGCCGGGGTTCATGCACACCGAAGCACTTTCTCCTGGGCAACATGTTCCAGAGGCTGGGGCTGCTCGTCCTGTATGCGGTCTATCCCTTCAGGTGGGGCGAGCGCGCCGAGGTCCTGGACGACTACCCGCAGCAGCTCAGAGAACTATCCCGGGAGTTGCCCATGAGCCACCACCTGGCCTGCAAGGTAGAGATAGACAGGAAGCTCGTGCTGGTGGATGCAACGCTGGACCCGCCACTGGCGAACGCAGAGCTTCCCGTGAACCAGAAATGGGACGGCTTCAGCGATACCTTGCTGCCGATGACGCCCTGCGGGGAGGAAGAGGTCTTTCACCCTTTGGAGGCGCATCTCATGCAAGCCCGCTACGACGAGAAGTCGCTGGCTTTTTACGATGAGCTCAATGCCTGTCTGGAAATGGTGAGGCACCCCCAGACCCCCGATTGGCAGGGTTAAGACGGCAGCAGTTAACGGTCGGTAATCTGAAACCAGGGAGGGAGAAATGGATTTCTCTTATACACCGGAGGAAGAAACGTTCCGTGACGAACTCAAGCAATGGCTCACGATGCACATGAAGGAGCTACCGGAGTGGTACGGACGGAGGGATATCGCCGGACCTGACGTTGACTCGCAGGAGTACCACGATTTCAGCGTCTGGTGGCACCGCAAGCTCTACGACGCCGGTTTCGTCGGCATTACCTGGCCAAAAGAATACGGCGGTCGTGGCGGTACCATCATGGAGCAGGTGATTTTCTATGAGGAAATCGCCAGGCACCGCGCCCCCGGCCTGTCCAATGCCCACGGCATCGGCTGGTGCGGGCCGGCTATCCTGGCCCACGGCTCGGAAGAGCAGAAGAAACGCTACCTGCCGAAAATCCTCAGTGCCGAAGAAATCTGGTGCACCTTCTACTCGGAACCGGAAGCCGGCTCCGACATGGCTAACGTCCAGACCCGGGCCGTCGATGGTGGTGACCACTGGGTCGTCAACGGGCAAAAGGTCTGGAGCAGCGGCGCCCACGTGGCAGACTGGGGGGTACTGCTGGTAAGGACAGACCCGGAAGTGCGTAAGCACCGCGGTATCAGCTACCTGTTCCTCGATATGAAAACGCCCGGTATTACCGTGAGTCCGCTGCGCAATATCACCGGCACCGCCGAGTTCAACGAGGCGTTCTTTGACAACGTCCGCATCCCCAGAGACCAGGTAATAGGGGAAGTGAACATGGGCTGGTACGTGGCTGCCGGTGCCCTTGAGTTCGAGAGGTCAAGTGCCGGTACTGCCATAGCGCGGGAAAACTCGGTCAAGGGTATCATCCGGCTGGCTAAGGAGATGGGACACAACGGTGACCCCATGGTCAGGCAGAAGCTGGCCCAGCTCTACGTTGAAACGATGGTCCTCAAATATATGGCGCTCCGCGGCCTCACCCATGAGCTCAGGGAAGGCCGTCCGGGCCCGCAGGGGGCGGTAAGCAGCGTCTTCAGTATGGAATTCAACCAGCGTCTCCAGGACCTGGCAATGGAGATACAGGGTCCGTACAGCCGACTTGTGCGAGGCTCAAAACATGCCGTTGACCACGGTCGCTGGCAGCACGATTTCCTCCGGTCACGCGGCAACACCATCGAGACCGGTA
Organism: Dehalococcoidales bacterium; assembly: GCA_030667735.1. Lineage (GTDB taxonomy): Bacteria > Chloroflexota > Dehalococcoidia > Dehalococcoidales > Fen-1064 > DUES01. The sequence continues at coordinate 5,725 of DAOUVG010000026.1, read as the reverse complement.
CTTCAGAAATTAAGCGGAACATCATCGCTCAGAGGGTCCTGGGACTGCCCAGGCAGTAAGGCGAGAGGAGACTATCATGGACTTTGACCTTGGCGAAGAGCAAGTAATGCTGAAGACATCAGCCCGGGATTTCCTCGATAAAGAGTGTCCCAAGAAGCTGGTGCGTGACATGATGGACGATGACAAGGGCTACTCGCCGGAACTCTGGCGACAGATGGCCGACCTCGGCTGGCACGGGCTGGCGTTCCCCGAAGAATACGACGGAGTCGGCAGCTCCTTCCTTGACCTTACCGTGCTGCTCGAAGAGATGGGGCGCGCTCTGGTGCCCGGCCCGTTCGTATCCACAGTAGTCTACGCCGGGCGGACAATCCTTGCCGCCGGCAACGAGGAGCAGAAGCAGCGTTTCCTACCGGCGATAGCCGGTGGCGAGACTATCATGACAATGGCCCTGCTGGAGTCGTCCGGTGACCTTGAGCCATCCGGCATAGCCGTCACCGCCAGTCCTTCCGGACAGGACTTCGTCATCAATGGCACCAAGCTGTTCGTCCCCGACGCGCATATTGCCGACCACCTGATATGTGTCGCCCGAACGAAGGACGGCACCGGTGAGGATGGCATCAGCCTTTTTCTGGTGGATGCTAAATCGGAAGGACTCCGGGTAGAGGTACTGAGTACAATGACCGGTGAGAAGCTGTGCGAGGTAACCTTCAGCGGTGTCACCGTGCCCGGAAGCAACCTTCTCGGCAAGCTTAACGGCGGGTGGCCGGTAGTCCGTAACCTGCTCGATGAGGCTATCGTGGGAGAATGCGCCTGGATGATGGGCGGCGCCCGCTGGGCGCTGGAAACGAGTGTCGACTATGCCAAGGAGAGGGAGCAGTTCGGCGTACCAATCGGCACCTTCCAGGCTATTCAACACAAGCTGGCCAACGTGGCTGTCGAGGTGGAGGGAGCAACATCAATCGTCTACTATGCCGCCTGGGCTATTGACGAGAACGACCCGGGGAAAACGCTGGCCGCTTCCGTGGCCAAGACGTGGTGCAGCGATACCTACAAGCACGCCACCTTCGAGGGTATCCAGGTACATGGCGGTATCGGTTTTACCTGGGACCACGATATGCACCTGTACTTCAAGCGCGCCAAGTCTTCACAGGTCGCCTTCGGTGACGCCGATTACCACCGCGAACGAATCGCCCAATTGCTGGACGTATAGATAAATAGAGCGGGAAAGTGCGATTACGCGTTAGGGAAAGCAGCCAAGCTGACATTTGCTTATCCTGACCTGCATCTTGGTGGTCGCATCGCCAACCTGCTTTGGGGTTGCCTTCACCTTCCGGGCTACTTCAAATGCTGCGGTACAATATAGCTGTCCATCCACAAGGGAAGCCGTTATCGCCTCAGCCAGAGCTTCCGATACCTGAACGCTGTCCAGGTCTTCGTGAGTGGCCTTTTTAAAACCGAAACACCCCAGCTGGCAGTCCACGATTCTCATCCCCAGTCGGTCAGCGGCATCCCCAACCTCTTTGGGAACCACGCCGAGCCTCCTGGCTATACCCCTGGCGCGGGCACAGGCCAGACGGCCTTCACCCCCGGCGCCACCGGACTCCTCCGTAACTACTCGTTCAATCTCTTCTACACCCATGTTACCGCCTTTCTGACCCCTGGTATCCGCACAATATCAATGCAGTTCCCCGCGCACAGGCAATTTCTGTTTCTCTCAGGGGGTCTCTTTGCCGGAGGCATCCGGGACCCCAAAAAATTATAGCACACAGACAGAGCACCTGACCTGCTGGGTGAGGAAACCGCACTACGGATAAGGAAAACAGAAAAGGGGATTTCGCCTTTACGAAATCCCCCCTTGCCTCCTGAAGCCAGTGTGTGGTCGCTTCAACGTATCTCTGGTGCGTAGTCCATGCCGATATGACCCTCTTCCTCGAGCTGGTGGTACTCCTCATCAGAGACCTTGAGGAGCTCCTTATAGACATACTCGTTATGTTCGCCCAGGCGTACCGGCGGGAGCCGGATGCTGTTGGGGGTCCGGGACATGCGAAACCCGAACGTGGGATACATGTGGGTGCCGCACTCCTCGTGGGTAACCTCCTGGAAGAAGTTACGCTCCTTGAGGTGGGGGTCGGTATAGGCATCGTCCTCGAATATCACCGGTCCGGCGGGGACGCCCTCTTTCTGGAGCCGGAACATGAGGTCGTAGTGGTTGTTCTGGCCCGTCCACTCCTCGATGAGTGTGTCCATGTCGTCCTGGTTCCGGTCGCGGCTCAGGCTGTCGGTGAATCGCTCGTCCCGGGTCCATTCCGGGTTTCCCATGACCCGACACAGGCCCTGCCACTCCTCGTCCGAGGTAACCGTGATGTTTATCCAGCGGTCTTCCCCCTGGCACCGGTAACAGCCGCAGGGAGCCGCTCCGGGCAGGCGATTACCAACACTATTCTGGACACACCGGTTCATCGAGTAGTCCATGATAGCTTCACCGAGGTGGGGCATGGTCGCCTCCGCCTGGGACATATCGATGTACTGCCCCTTGCCGGTACGGTTCCGATAGTGCAGGGCCATCAGCACGGCCAGGGCCGCGCTGGCCCCGGAGGCTTCGTCGGCATGGTAAAGGGTGGACGTGGTTGAAGGGTCGCTATCCGGATAGCCCCGGAGGTAGGTGTGTCCGATAAATCCTTCCTGATGGACACCGAGGGCACGGTAATACTTATAAGGCCCCGAACTCCCGAAACCGGGCATAGAGAGCATAATCAGCTTCGGGTTTACTTCCTTCAGTACGTCATAGGTCAGACCGAAGTTCTCGACAACATGAGGCGCATTGCTTTCCAGGAAGACGTCGCTCCCCGCGATGAGACGCTTGAATAGCTCCTTGCCCCTGGGCTGGGTCAGGTCCATGGTACAGCCAAGCTTGTTCCGGGCGTGGGCATTGAAAAGGGTCCAACGGTTCCACGGCCGGAAACTCACGTCCCGGCCGCAGTAGGTTGCCAGCCCACCGGTACGTGTGGGATTTGAAACGATGTCCTGCGGCGGGTGGGCTATACCGCCCCTGGTCAGGACCTGAAAGTGCTTGAGCGACTCGACGCGAATGACCTCAGCCCCCCAGTCCGCCAGATTCATGGTCGCAAAAGGCCCGGCGTAGATAACGGTTATATCTACAACTCTGATTCCTTCCAAAGGCAACTTAGCCATAATCATCTCCTCTCGTTGCACCAGAACCGGCGTCTATATTACGCCGCTCTCCCGCAATCTCACCAGGTCTTCCTTTGAGTACTCCAGCTCACCGAAGACCTCAGCGTTGTGTTCTCCCAGCTGGGGAGCCGGCCGACTTGCCTGCCAGGGGGTCTCCGCCATCTTGAATGGTGCCCCCGGATAGGTAAGCTTACCGGCAACGGGGTGCTCAATCTCCTCCCAGAACCCCCTCTCTTTCCAATGCGGTTCGTTCAGCAGGTCTTCACTGGTGCTTATCGGCCCGCAGAGCACCCCGGCCGCCTGCCCGGCGGTAACAATCTCCAGCTTGGTATGCTCCGCTATCCACGGGTACCAGATAATACTGAACCTCTCCAGGTTCTCCGGGTCCCGCTGTCCCTGCGGTGTGTTGAAGCCAGGGTCGTCTGCAAGGTCGGGCCGGTCCATCATCTGGCATATCCTTGACCAGAAGACGAAGCCCCCGGCAATCTGGAAGAAACCGTCCTTGCAGGCATAGACTCCCGCCGGAAACCCGGGTGGTTCCTGTAGCGGGTCAGGTCTATAGCTGGTCTCCCCGTTATACTGGTAGCTCAGGAGATGGCTCATTCTCCTGTCAATCGTCCCCATCTGGCTCTCGAAGATGGGCACATCCACATGTTGGCCGATACCCTGAAGTCGGCTGGAGAAGAGGGCCAGCATGGTGGCCACCGCGGCGATTGTACCTGCCTGGTACTGGATTGCATTGCCACCCTTCTTCAGGGGATAACGGTCCAGGGTGCCGGTCTCGTTCATGGCGCCGCCCATGCCGTAGAGGATAAGCTCCGATGCCTTGAAGTCCCGGTACGGTCCGGTCTGTCCGAAATTGGATATCGATGTCATCACCAGCTTCGGGTTCACCTTCTCCAGCTCTTCGTAGGCCAGCCCCAGTGACGGCATCACCCGCGGAGCGAAGTTCTCCACCAGGATATCCACCCCGGCCAGAAGCTCCCCGAAGAGCTTCCGGCCACTCCCGCTCTTCAGATTCAGAGTCACCCCTCTCTTGCTGGTATTCAGATGAAGGAAAAGACCGCTCTTGTCCGGGTGGGGGTCATCCCCGAGGAAAGGCCCCATTCTCCTGGCCGGGTCACCTCGGCCGGGCCTCTCCACCTTGATGACATCGGCACCGTAATCAGCCAGCAGCTTGGTGCAGTAGGGGCCGGCAATATGGTGGGTGATATCGAGGACCTTCACATCTGCCAGTGCCTGTTCCATTCCGTTCTCCTCTCCGGATAGCGCATCTATTCGGGATAGTACGGGAACACCATGTGTTCCCGTTCGTGTAATAGCCGTGATTGTAATCCTTTGGCAGGGAAGTGTCAACACATGCGCCGCCCGGACGACGGTCCGGCATACGGCGTCTATTGAAGTGAGGTGAGAAGGTTCTACTCTGTTGTGAATGATAAGGAGTAGTGCCTATCAGAAGGGTGTTAGCGACTGATGGTAAGCGAAGTGGTATCTAAAGAGGCGGAAGCAATGAAGAGGTTGGTGGATGTGCTGAATAGCTTTGATGGTGTCGGAGTTCTCTCCAGGTACGAGGGGCAAGCTGAGATTCTTCGCTCCACTCAGAAAGACACGCCTCTTCTTGCACCCTGAGCTTACCTGCTAGCAAAGCTAGCAGGCCGAAGTCGAAGGGCCTCTTCCCATAAGGCGAAGTACTCTTGTTCATTCGACCAGTCGTCGACCACACTAGGCACGCGCCGCCAGGTCACTGCACCCCGGGGCATCCTTCTGGCTTCGGGCAAGCTCAATAATCCACTCCGGGAACCCTCCGGTGGCGTCCGCCTTCGCCAGGGCAAAGAGCTCGTTCACGGCCTCCGCGTTCTCCGTCGCTACGTTCTTCGCGAAAGGCTCCGCCTCCTTCAGGTCGTGGAGCAGTACCCCGGTGCCGTCCGCCTTGCAATTGAGCCACCACCGGTCGGTTATCACCGTCAGCGCCGAACCCCAGCCCACGGTTACGTGGTCGCGCTTGCCGGCCTTACCGGAAATCGCGCTCTCCAGGAAGGAAGTACCTTCAATCTCTACCGGCGGCTCGACACCAGCAGCCTCCAGAATCACTGCGGCGATATCATGGTGCTGTACGAACTGGTCACTGCTGGTCCCGGCATGCTCCGCGCCGGGGAAACGTATCATCAGAGGGATGTCGTACACCTCGGGCCCGGACGGGTATCCCTGTTTCCCCATATAATCACGGTCGCCAATGGAATGGCCGTGGTCGGATGTCAGTATCACCATGGTATCATCGAGCCGTCCCACCGTCTTCAGAGTGTCCATAAAGAACCCGAACCACCGGTCACACATGGTGACCTCACCGCTGTAGTTCGCCCGGGTGCGGGCGAGGAGCTTCGGGTCCAGGTCCGAGACGTCGCGGTAGAAGGAGACAACCTGTTCCCGGCCATCCTCTTCCAGATACATCTTGCGGTAGTGCTCCGGCACCAGCCAGGGCTCGTGTGGGTCGAACGATTCGACTGTAAGGAAGAAACTGTCGGCATCCTGATTC
>DAOUVG010000028.1 GCA_030667735.1 Dehalococcoidales bacterium | reverse complement strand
TACTGGCTAGGACCCCAATCACACCCAATGTGATAACCTGGTTCGGTGTACTCATCGCCGCAGGCGCGGGGGTGCTGATTGCCCTGGGATATACCTTTGCTGCCGGCTTCGTCGTGTTGTTTGGCGGGTTCTTCGATACCATAGACGGGGCGCTGGCCCGTTATACCGGGCAAGTAAGCCGGTTCGGGGCAATACTGGATTCCACGCTGGACCGCCTTGGTGAGGCGGTGGTACTGCTGGGGCTTATGGTCATGTATGCCGGGCAGCAGTCTACTGCCGGGGTTGTAGTCGTGGGTATTGTCTGGATGGCGTCAGTACTGGTGAGCTATATCCGGGCAAGGGCGGAGGCGATGGGCCTGGAGTGCGAAGTGGGGCTCTTCACGCGGGCGGAGCGGGTGGTCGTGCTGGTGCTGGGCCTGCTGCTCAGCCCCATTGGCAATGCCCTGTTCATTACCCTTTGTGTCATTGCCACGCTGAGTGTGGTGACGGTAGCGCAGAGACTACTTCACGTCTGGCGGCAAACGCGGCCTGCCGGCACTTGAAGTCTGCCGCCGCCCGAGAACAGGATAGATTGGAGATACTATGCCAGTAATTGCAGTTATAGGTGCCCAGTGGGGTGACGAGGGAAAAGGCAAGGTAGTTGATATGCTGGCGGAGAGGGCGGACCTGGTAATCCGGTTCTCCGGTGGGGATAATGCCGGGCATACCGTTATCAATCCCTTTGGTAAGTTTGCCCTGCACCTCGTCCCATCCGGTATTTTCTCGGCCAAGGCTACCTGCATCCTGGGCAACGGGATGGTGATAAATCCGGCGGTACTCATCTCCGAGTTAGACCAGCTTCAGGAACGGGGTATTAACACCTCCCGGCTGGTCATTAGTGACCGTGCCAACCTGATAATGCCCTATCACATCCTGCTCGACGGCCTGGAGGAGGAATCGAGGGGTGGTAAGGCCATCGGTACCACCCGGAAGGGTATCGGACCTGCTTTCTCGGACAAGGTGGCCAGGCTCGGTATCAGGGCCGGGGACCTTCTGGACATCGACGGATTCCGTGAGCGATTGAGCCACATTCTTGAGGACAAGAATATTATCCTGACCAGGGTTTACGGGGCGGAGCCGTTATCACTGGAGCAGGTATACAAGGAGTATTGCCAGTACGGTGAGCGCCTTGCCCCCTATATCCGTGAGACGACGATGCTGCTGGAGGAGGCGTTCAGCCGTGATAGCCTGGTGTTGCTGGAAGGGGCCCAGGGGGTGTTGCTTGACCCTGATTTCGGCACCTACCCCTACGGCACTTCTTCACCGCCGACGGCGGCAGGAGCTGTCCTCGGTTCGGGTATTAGCCCGGTCAGGTTGAACCGTGTCCTTGGTGTCTACAAGGCCTACTGTTCGAGGGTTGGCTCCGGTCCGTTCCCCACCGAGTTGCAGGACGAGACCGGTGCCCTCATCCGGGAGCTGGCGCATGAGTACGGTACTACCACCGGCAGGCCGCGCCGTTGCGGCTGGTTCGATGCCGTGGCCGCCCGTTTCAGCCACCGGGTGAACGGTTTCACCGGGATGGCGGTCACCCGGCTTGATATACTGGATACTCTTCCACGTCTGAAGATATGCGTTGGGTATCAGCTGGAGGGTAAAGAGATAGACTATTTCCCGGCAAACGTAAGCCTTCTGGAGAAGTGCCAGCCGGTCTATGAAGAGCTACCCGGGTGGGAGAAGCCAATAAGCGACATCAGGAAGTACCAGCATCTGCCGCCACAGGCTCGGCAGTATCTTGAAAGGCTTGAACAGCTTATTGCCTGCCCGGTAAGTGTCATCTCCGTCGGGGCATCACGGGAGCAGACCATCATCCACCGCGATATTCTGTAAGCAAAGGCGTGTAGTGTGTGCGTGTAGCACACTACGCGGACACCACACGGACACTACACGGGAAGGTCTATCTGGTAGTCCTTCAGGGTGTCCCTGATGAGGGCGGCGGTCTTTTCGTCCGGTTCGGTGAGCGGCAGGCGCGGTTTACCCACGTTGAAACCGACCTGGTTGACGGCGTACTTCACCGGTATCGGGTTGGATACTACGAAGAGGGCGTTCACCAGGGGCAGGAGACGGCGGTGTATCTCCGCCGCTTTGTCCGTCTGACCGTTGACGAAGCTGTATATCATCTCGTTAATCTGCTTGCCGACGAGGTGGGAGGCGACACTGATGACGCCGTAGCCGCCTACAGCCAGTATCAGCAGGGTATCGGTATCATTACCGCTCCAGATGCGGAAGTTCCTGGTACCGCTGATAATCCCGGCGATATTTTCCAGGTTACCGCTGGCTTCCTTAACGCCGATGATGTTGTCTATCCGGCTCAGCCTGATGGTAGTCTCGACTGAAAGGCTGGTGACGGTGCGGGCCGGCACATTGTAGGGGATGCAGGGCAGGGAGGTGCTCTCCGCGATGGCCTTGAAGTGCTGGTAAAGCCCTTCCTGGGTGGGCTTGTTGTAGTAGGGCACGACGAGCAGGCAGCCGTCCACGCCGGCCTCTTCGGCACCCCTGGTTGCCGCTATAGCCTCGACCGTATTGTTGCTGCCGGTGCCGGCAATCACGGCACCGCGGTCACCCACGGCGGATTTCACCTCGGCGAAGAGGCGCAGTTCCTCCTCCCTGTTGAGGGTCGGAGATTCTCCGGTCGTGCCGACAACCACCAGGCCTTCGCTTCCGGAGTCGAGCAGGGCCAGCGCCAGCTTCCTGGCCTGCTGGTAGTCAACTTCGCCCTTTTCGTCGAAGGGTGTCACCATTGCCGTAAGTAGTCGTCCCGGGTCTTTCATCTCACTAACCTCCGGAAGATAACCAGTCTCTCCTGGTCATCTCTTCGGCAATCTGTATGGCGTTCAGAGCGGCCCCCTTGCGCAGGTTATCGGATACTACCCACATTGCCAGACCGCCGGGATGGGATGCGTCCTGCCGGATACGTCCGACATACACTTCATCGGTACCGGCGGACAACCATGCGTGGGGATAAAGGCTGACCGTGGTATCATCCAGCACCTTGACCCCCGGTGCCCGGGCAAGAATCTGCCGTGCCTCATCCGGAGACATGGGCCGGGAAAACTCAATATTGACCGCTTCGCTGTGTCCGGTGAATACCGGGACACGCACACAGGTTGCCGAGATGGCGATTTCGTTGGTGTGCATTATCTTCCTGGTCTCCTCCACCATCTTCCACTCTTCCTTAGTGTAGGCATTGTCCAGGAAGACGTCTATCTCCGGCAGCACATTAAAGGCTATCTGGTGGGGATAGACGCTGGGAACAGCCTCCTGGCCTTCGAGCACCTGTCTGGTCTGCGTGGTCAGTTCCTCCACTGCGGCGGAACCGGTGCCCGATACGGCCTGGTAGGTATTAACAATAATCCGCTTGATGGGGTTGACCTTGTGCAGCGGGTACAGGGCAACCACCATCTGGATGGTAGAGCAATTCGGGTTGGCGATGATGCCCCGGTGCCATTTGATGTCTTCCGGGTTGACCTCGGGCACCACCAGCGGCACACCCGGTTCCATTCTGAAGGCCGAGCTATTGTCGACAACCACCGCTCCGGCACGCGCCGCTATCGGCGAGAAATGCCGGCTGGTGTCACCGCCCGCCGAGAACAGGGCGATATCGACGTTCTCGAAGGACTCAGGGACGGTCTCCTCTACCTCAATCTCCTCATGCCTGACAAACAGCTTCCTGCCGGCGGAGCGGTCCGAAGCAAGCAACCTCACCGAGGACATGGGGAAGTTACGTTGTTCCAGAATCCTGATGAACTCCTGCCCGACAAGGCCGGTGGCCCCGACAATGGCGACTCTGTACTGTTTCATTTCGTTTTTTCCAGGCCGAGTAGAGCGTCCAGACCGCGTACCAGCCCCTTACGGCTGACGACCTCTTTGACCGCCAGGATAACACCCGGCATGAAGCACTCCCGGCTGATGGTGTCATGGCGTACCGTCAGTGTCTGGCCTGCGGCCCCGAAAACGACCTCCTGGTGGGCGAGAAGACCGGGCAGACGGACACTGTGTATGTTAATACCTTCAATTGCTTCGCCGCGGCTGGGGAAGGACTGCTCTGCTGCCGCGGACTTGAGGAATGGCCTGCCACGCGCCCTGAGCATGTCCCGGGCGGTATTCAGAGCCGTCCCCGACGGGGCGTCTGCCTTCCGATCGTGGTGCAGCTCGGTTATCTCGGCGTAATCGAGATACAGTGCGGCGATGCTGGCCAGGTGCATCATAACGACTGCCCCCAGGGCAAAATTCGGTGCTACCACGGCACCAACCCCGCCGGTTGTGGTCAGGCGCTCGATTTCGTCGATATCATCAGCACTGAGTCCGGTGGTGCCGACTACCACGTTAACACCCCTGCTGGCAGCGGCACGCACCGCCGGCATGGTGGCACTGGCGGTGGTGAAGTCCACCAGGACATCCGGTTTGCACTCGGTGAGGATATGGTCCAGGTCGGTAGAGAAGGGTACGCTGCCGGAGCCGTCAGGTAGCTCAAGTCGGTCCGTGGTGACGCTCTGCTCGGTGGCACCAACCACCCCGGTTTCCGGTTCCTGGCACAGGGCACTGACTATTTCTTTGCCCATCCTGCCCAGTGCTCCCTGGACAACGACTCTTATGACGCTCATGGTTTAGCTCCTGTATTCTACGGTCGTCGTCCGTCCTGAGAGAAGCCGGGGCGCTGTGGAGGCCGGGAATCAGGCCTTCGCGCCGGATAGTTGCCGGGTGGCGGTCTCCGGTCGCCATCCTGAGCGGGCGCATCCTTCTCGAAGACAGCCTTCCGGGACAGGGCAATCTTGCCGTCTTCGTTCCTGATTACCTTAACCGTAATCTCATCACCGACGTTGACCTCGTCCTCGATGGTGGGCACCCGGTAGTTGGCCAGCTCACTGATATGGACCATGCCCTCTTTGCCGGGCAGGATTTCCACGAAAGCGCCGAAACTGAGCAGGCGGGTCACTTTTCCGGTGTATATGCTGCCGACCTCGATTTCCCTGGTCAGGCCTTCGATCATGGTTATCGCCTGCTGGGCGTTGGACTCATCAGTGGAGCCTATCAGTACCGTACCATCGTTGTCGACATCAACTGTGGTCTTGGTCTGTTCCTGAATCGACCGGATTGTCTTACCGCCAGGGCCGATAATGGCGCCAATCTTCTCAGTATTGATTGTCATCTTGTACATGCGTGGTGCATATCGACTGACCTCAGCACGACTGGCGCTGATGGCCCGGTCCATTATATCCAGGATGGACATGCGGGCTTCGAGGGCCTGGTCCAGTGTCGCCTTAACAATTTCCATCCTGAGGCCTTTGAGCTTGGTGTCCATCTGCACTGCCGTGATTCCCTCGGTGGTGCCGGCTACCTTGAAGTCCATGTCGCCGTAGAAGTCTTCCATGCCCTCGAGGTCAGTAAGGACGGAGAAGCGGCCTTCGGTATCCGCGACCAGACCCATGGCAATACCGGCAACCGCCCTGCTGATGGGAATACCGGCATCCATCAGTGACAGACTGCTGGCACAGACGCTGGCCATAGAGGTGCTGCCATTGGAACTAAGGACCTCGGAGACGAGGCGAATGGTATAGGGAAAATCCTCGTTCCTGGGGAGTACCGGGACCAGCGCCCGCTCTGCGAGTGCGCCGTGTCCAATCTCCCGTCGACCCGGCCCACCAACACGTCTCGCCTCTCCGACAGAGAACGGCGGGAAGTTATAGTGGTGCATGAAACGCTTTGACTCCTCTATGCCGAGTCCGTCAAGCTGTTGCTCCTTCTTGACCGGACCGAGTGTAGCCAGGGTCAGTACCTGGGTGAGTCCACGGCTGAAAAGCCCCGAACCATGGGTACGGGGGATAGTGCCGGTTTCGCATATTATCGGTCGCACCTCGGTAAGGCCACGTCCGCTGACTCGCTTTCCCTGGTCGAGTACGCCACTCCTGAGGGTTTTCTTGGCCTCACCTTCCAGGACGGATACAAGCTCTCCCTCGGAGAACTGTTCTCCAAGTTTGTCGATAAGCTCTTTCTTGAGCTCGTTCAGTATGCGGTCGCGCTCGAGCTTATCCGGCTGAAAGACAGCCTGCTCCAGCTTCGGCGCGATGATTGGCAGCACTTCCCGGGCTACCTCTGTGTCGGCTGCAGCAGAGGATGGGGGTTCCTCTTTGGGTTTGCCCAGGTCCTCCCGCATCTTCTCCTGAAGCCCGATGATGACCTGGTTTGCCTGGTGCCCGAACTCAATAGCCTGCAATACAAGCTCTTCCGAGACTTCCTGGCAGCCTGCTTCTATCATGACAACGGTATCTCTGGTACTGGCGACAATGAGGTCAAGCTGGCTGGATTCCATCTGGGGAAGTGTGGGATTGAGTACCAGTTCGTCATTGATGTAACCGACGTGAACCGCACCTATCGGACCAGCGAAGGGGATTCCTGACATGTGAAGGACTGCCGAGCTGCCGATGAGGGCCAGTACGTCGGGGTCGTTCACGTGGTCTACGGATAGAACAGTGATAACCAGCTGAATTTCGCGGCGCCACTCTTTGGGCAGTAGCGGCCGTAGTGGCCGGTCGGTCATGCGGCTGGTCAGGGTTGCTTCCTGGCTGGGGCGTCCCTCGCGACGAATGAAACCGCCGGGTATCTTGCCGGCGGCATACAGTCTTTCCTCGTAGTCGACGGTCAGCGGAAGAAAATCAACACCTTCTCTGGGTTTTTCAGCGGCGCACAGTGTAACCAGAACAACGGTATCGCCCCATTGAACGGTAACCGCTTCGTCTGCCTGCCTGGCCAGCTTACCAGTCTCGATGACAAGGTTTCTGCCTCCGACCTCACACTCGTAATTCCGGGTTTCTAACAATACATCCTCCTAGTGCTATATAAGCCTGCATAAGAATGCGGACTTTACTTACGTAATCCCAGACTCTTAATCAATTTGTGGTAGCGGCCGACACCCTCCCGGCTCAGGTAGGAGAGAAGCCTCCTTCTCTGTACTACCAGCCTGATAAGACCGCGTTGCGTACCGTAGTCGTGCCGGTTGGCTACCATATGCCCGGTCAACCGGTTTATCCTGTCGGTAAGCAGCGCTACCTGCACCTCGGTTGACCCGCTGTCTCCTTTGTGGACAGCGTACTTCTCAATGATTTCTTTCTTCTTTACCTTGTTCAATTCATGCTCCTGAGTCAATAAGTTCCATATTCACAATTCAATCAATTATAGCACACCGGGAATACGAGTGTAAACGACACCCGGACTTGACAGGATACACGGATACGTGTACCGTTGGTATGGAGACTGGCCTGGAAGGTGGGAGTTGGGCAGGATTGAGATAGAGCAGGGAGATATTGCCCGGTTTGAGGCGGGAGCCCTGGTGAATGCAGCCAACAACCGGCTCTGGATGGGTGGCGGTGTCGCTGGCGCCCTGAAGAAGGCCGGTGGTCCGGAGGTGGAGGCGGAGGCGCTGGCGAGGGGGCCAATACCTGTCGGGGAGGCGGTGGCTACCACGGCGGGTAAACTAAGGGCGAAGTACGTTATCCACGCCGCAGTAATGGGCCAGGACCTGCGTACGGATGCGGAAAGGATCCGTCAGGCGACGATGAACAGCCTGCTCCGGGCCGATGAGCTTGACCTGGAGAGTATTGCCTTCCCCGCTCTGGGCACCGGTGTGGGGGGCTTTCCGCCGGGTGAGTGCGCCCGAATTATGATAGGGGAGGTGCGGCGGTACCTGGCCGAAGGGAGCGGACTGGAGCGGGTAGTGTTTGTCCTCTACGATGAGCGTGCCTACCTTGTGTTCCGGCGGGAGCTGGAGCGGCAAGAGGGGCTGGCTAAGAGGCCGTAACAGGAACCAGGTGGCGCTCCGGTGTATGCGTAGCGCCTTTTCTTGAACCTGGAATACACGCTAACGTGTTAGTGTGTGAAGCGAGACAGGAGTGTGGCTGAGGATAGTGGCTGGTGTTTTTGCAACTGAGTACTGGTCGGGGGACAGGATTGCCGCGCTTCGCTCGCAATGACATATTAACGGCGCGCCACTGATGCCAGTGGCGCATCATCCTGAGATTACCTGCCGGCTTTGCCAGCAGGCCGAAGCCGAAGGGTCTCACCCTGCGGAAGATACCGGCTGGTTACTGAAAAAGGGGAGTCCAGAAAGAGCCCCTTCAGAAAGGGGGGGGCTCTAAGAAGGGGCCTGTCCATCTGGCAGGGGTGTCTGGGCGTCATTCTTACAGAATGACGTTAGCAGAATCCGAAACCGGATTCCGGGGGTGCCCCCAGATATAATATCTTCCCCCTTCCTCGGTAGGAAGGGGAAGGCGTCGCCCTTTCTTAGGGGCGCTCCATCTGGGCCGCACGGGGTTGGGATTAAAACAGGGGTCTGGGTGGTGTCACCCCTTCCTGTATAGGAAGGGGAAGGCGTCGCCCCTTCTTAGGGGCGCTCCATCTGGGCCGCACGGGGTTTGGTCGAAAGAGTTCTTCAGCACCCTGCTGGCAGGTATTTCTGCAACTGAGTAGTAGCGGCCCTGATGCGGTTCAGACCGGAAGGTTACCAGGGCAATGGAGGCGGTATTGTGCGTGGAGCGACTGGTGTACTGCCGGCGGAGGAGTATTCTCCGGGAATGAGGCCCGTCAACACCCTTCCGGAAAGCGAAGTTGTCTGTCTCTGGCAACGCCGGGTCCAGACCGGAGCGGTGCTGGCCACGGTGCATGGTGAGACGGTGAAGGTGCTCTATCCGGGGAGGATGAATGATGGACACGGGGCCGACTTCCGCGATGCGGTCGTCGTTATCGGTGGGCGGATGCTCAAGGGTGACATTGAGATACACGTCCGTTCCGGCGACTGGCAGGCCCACGGTCACCACCGGGATACTGTTTATGACCGGGTGGTACTGCACGTTGTCATGCGGCATAATGGCCGGACCGTCACCCGCCTCAGCAATGGGCGTTCCGTGCCGGTAGTCGCTCTGGACCGGTGCGCCGGGGCAGATACTGGTCCGGCCAACGGGTGTATGGCCTGCTCCGTAATAGCCCGGACGAGGAGTAAGGACAGGCTGGGGGAGATCCTTGATATTGCCGGTGATGCGCGCTTCCTGGCCAGGGCCGGGGGATGCCATGAAGATATGGAAAAAATGGGGGCCGGTCAGTCCCTGTACCGGGGGGTCATGGGCGCCCTGGGCTACTCGCAGAATACGCAACCACTTCTCGAACTGGCGGAACGGGTGACGCTGGACGAGCTGGAGACGGCAGCCCGTCGGGCTGCTACGGAAGAAGAATGCCTTGCCCGGCTTCAGGCACGTCTGCTGGGAATGGCGGGACTGCTCCCTTTAATGCGCCGGGGTTACCAGCGCAGGGACAGGATGGATGATGCCGGCCTTGCCTGGCCGGATGCCGGCCTTGCCGGGCTGGAGGAGCTGTGGCGGTCCTCCGGAAGTGGAAAGGCAATGCCTCCCGATGCATGGCACCTGTTCCGGGTGCGGCCGAATAACTCACCGGTCCGCCGATTGATGGCGATGAGCCACCTGGTCTGCCGCTACCGGGAAAAGGGACTGCTGGACGGGCTGCTGGAGAGCCTGGTCGATGGGTGCTTCGATGGCGGGGAGCTCCGCCGTCTGGAAGAGGGGTTGGTGGTCGGAGCCGGTGGGTACCGGGGCAATCGAACCAGAGAGCCGACCTTGCTGGGCAGGCGTCGAGCGGCTGACATCGTGGTCAATGTGCTCCTGCCGTTTGCCTTTGCCCGGGGCCGGTCCACCGGCCAGCCGGATATGGCCGCCGGGGTACTGGACATCTATCGTCGTTATCCCAGGCTGGCAGCCAACGCACTGGAAAGGCACATGAAGGCCCAGTTCGGTGTGGAGGACGGTCTGGTTGATTCCGCGCGGCGGCAGCAGGGGCTGCTCCATATCTACAAGACCCGGTGCACCCAGGGGAGGTGTCCGGACTGTGAGCTGGGGCGCGTTACCCGGTCTGCCGGCGGGGGAAAGACGGCCCCCCTTCAGGACAGTCTGAGGTTGGGGACTATATCCAGGTCGAGGCCGTCGGTCCTGCCGGCACGGAACTGGAAGTAACCGCATGCCGCAATCATGGCGGCGTTGTCGGTGCACAGTATCGGCTCGGGGACAATGACCGGGAGCGGCGAGGCTGCGATAAGCGTCTGCCGAAGCTGCTTGTTGGCGGCG
>DAOUVG010000245.1 GCA_030667735.1 Dehalococcoidales bacterium | reverse complement strand
GAGCCCGAAGCTCCTTTGCCCACTATAATACAACTGAAAGACACTGTGCTCAGGCAGGAAGTCCCAGCAATCCGAGAGTGCACACTCATACGGGTCGCTACAATGCTTACCGATACCGATGTCGGGACACCGAGAAGCCGCGATGATCTCGAGCATATCGTTGATTCTGTCGGGTACATTACCACTCACATTAGCCACGTCATCGGTAATGTCCACCACGGTGAAGAGCTGCTGTGGGTCAATCTCGCCATGTCGGACGTACTGGTTGTTGATGTGCGCCAGGAAGCACTTCCTTATCTCTAACCCAGCTTGTTGGCAACAGTACCTCTGGAAAGCGGCGTCATGTATATTCACTTCCTTGACCTTGGTGGAGCTCTTGACCTCGATGATGTCCCACTCGTCTTCCCCAACCGGTTCCAGGATATCCACCCTTGCATAGAGGTTCCTGATCAGAATACCAGGCTCAAATAGCGTGGTGCATTGTGTCAGAAGCTCTCTGGTTTGCTTCGCATTGCCCATGAAGCTATCATCGGGAATGTCGATGCCAGAGGGTACGGTTCCTTTGCCAGTTCGCTAACTATGTGTCCCTGGTCAGAGACATACTGAGTGGCATAATGGAGCCCGACAGTGTGCCCTGCCCTAAGTGCCTCTTACCAACGCAATTATCGCGAAAGGAGGAAGCCGGCACACGCTTCAAGCTGGACGTCTGGATGGAAAACCAGGCACAGGACAAGATAGTCGTCGGTGAGGCAAGCTGTATCCGGTAACCGTTCATTGACGACATCGGGCCGGAGGTACCGGTCAGCCCTTCTGTCACCCCTGGCGCTTGCCCCTTGCTCAGTTCCACGTTCCTCACGTAAGTACTATACGGGCATGCTGCGGTTACAGTCGGCAAATGCCGGGTAAGGGAATACCGGGACCTAATCAAGCTGGCGTATACGGCGGGCGAAGATAAGGGCCAGCAGAGACACGATGACTAGGGCGGCAGCAAACCCGCCAATTGCCCACTGAACTCCCCAGGTCTCTCCCATCACCCCTGCGGCAAAGGTCCCGAAGCTGGTCAGCCCGAACTCCATCATGTAAATACTCATCACCCGGCCGCGGTACTCATCTTCAACGTAGTACTGGATGAGGGTATTGCCCAGGGTCATCCGTCCCGTTGTGCCTATACCGACGAAGACCATCAAAGCCAGTGACAGGTACCAGGACTGAGACATCGAGAAGGCAGTCAGGGCCAGCCCCAATACGAGACAACTGACCAGCAGCATCAGGCCGCGCTTCTTGTTAGGAAGGGAAGCGAGAATGAGCGAGGCGACAATGGCACCGACACCGGAAATGCTCAACAGCATTCCGCCGCCAGCTTCATCGACGTGCAGGACATCCTCGCACAAAAAAGGCAGGAGGTACATGTAAGGCATGGACAATATCACGGCTGCGAGAGTCACGAGGAGGACGAGTATGAGGGTGGTCTGACCCCGCAGGTACTTAAGACCCTCCTTAATGCCCTCGAGGGCACCGCCACCGCCAACGGTGATGGTACTGGTGCGGGGTAGAAGGGCAATAAACACGACCGCTATAACGTACATCCCGGACATGATGTAGTAAACGACCGCATAGTCCAGCTCCTGTATGAGGAAGCCGCAGGCCGCGGGGGCTATGACGCGGAGCAAGTTCATACCCAGATTATTCAGCGAGAGGGCGTTCATCAGTTGCTCCTCACCGACTATCTCGGGGAGGATGGCCTGGCGGGAGGGCATCATGAGAGCCATAATGGTCCCCTGCAGGACCGAGGCCCCGATAAGTATCCAATACGAACCCTCGACTTCAGGGCTGAGGTAGCCAAGAGACAGGGCAATGGCAACGCCCAGGACAGCGAGTGCCGAGCCTATCTGGCCAATGAGCATCACGTTCTTCTTCTGCATACGGTCCGCTATCACCCCGCCAAAAAGGGACAGGCCGAGCATAGGTACCGCGTGAGCGAAAGCCGTTGCTCCCACGATGGCCGGCGAATTGGTCAACTGCTTCATCAGCCACAGGCGGGCAAACATCTGCATGTTCATCGCCGCCATCTGACCCAGCAGTGCTCCGAAGTAGAGACGGAATACCCGGTTCTTGAAGGACGCAAAAGTCCGCATGTTCAGAAGCTGGAAAAATCCTCCACCCCCACCAATTCCCATCCCGGAATCATCGCCCTGTCCAGTGTATCTGGGTGGACCGCCTCTCACGCAATACTCCCGCTAGTCCTGATTTTGTGGGATATATATCCCGGAGGAAGGACCGAGCATGCCGCCGAATGCCCGATATTATTTACAGTGTATGCCCATTGGGTAGGAAGGTGCAAACGGTGGCGATGTTCTTGTCCGGTTGGAGTCGCCTACAAAGTCGGTTTCCGGCAAAGGAAGAAGCCCCGGTCGGCGCTTTCGGTCAGGTCAGTCATGCCCTCACGCTCATCATGGGCACAGGTCTCAACGTCGGTGAAGCCGGCTTCCGCCAGGGCAGAGAGTACCTCAGCCGGAGAGTAGCACTTCTGGATGAGAGTCACGTCCTTCCGCTCCCAGCCGTTTTCCAGGAGCATGATGGTGGTATCGAATCGGGCGATTTTCTCATCCGGGTTGTAGCTGGTGCGGACAATACAGAGGTGGTCCTCCTCGACGATGCCGAAATTGTCGTTCCAGGTGAAGCCGTAGCCCGCCGCCATGTTAAGGTCGAAGAAGAACGGCCCGCCCTCGCGCAGGACGGCGTGGACGTTGCGGAAGACCCCTGTCAGTTCTTCCAGGGACATGATGTGGTTCAGGCTGTCGAAGACACTGACGACGGCATCATAGCTGTCCGGTAATGTGAAGGAACGGGCATCGGCGTGGACAAATTCGGCGGCCGGGGCGTTTTCGCGGGCGAAGCGCAGCATCTCGGATGAGCCGTCAACACCGGTCACGCGGTAACCGAGGGCGGTCAGTGTCCCGGCAAGCTGCCCGGTACCGCAGCAGAGGTCAAGGATACTGGCCCTGACGGGAAGCTGCCGCAGCACCAGATTCTCCAGAATAGGAAAGACACGCGGAGTGAAATCATCACCCCAGTACTTGTTATAGACCCGGGCAAACGGGTCATAGTCTGAGTATGTGGTCATTGGTCTTACCTAGCCACTCCTCAACCTCTTCGTCAGCAGCGGCACTATCTTGAAGAGGTCACCGACAAGCCCGTAGGTGGCTACCTCGAAGATGGGG
>DAOUVG010000116.1 GCA_030667735.1 Dehalococcoidales bacterium | reverse complement strand
TTCTATACGCTGCCAGAAGCCTCCTCACATGGCGCAGGGAGAGACCTGATACCTCACTTGCTTCCCTGCCTCCCATCCTGCCCCCCTCCACCTGGTTTAATACCACCAACCTCCTCTGCTCTTTCCTGTTCAATGTCACCAATCCTTCCATGGTGACATTTTCCCAGAACAGTTAGATGGTGACAATATCGTAGAACACCGACAAATCTATAAATAGGGTCTTGACAAATGGAGAAATATGTGGCAAAATGGCATGAATTGGTGAATTGTGGGGAATATTGTAGATACTGACCAGGACAGTAGGCAGTATGAACAGAAGTTCTGTTGCCCCTAATTGAATCGGTAGAGGTACCCGGATGTTTCTTGGTGAGTTCGAATACAAGATTGACGAAAAGGGCAGAGTGCCCATTCCACCCAGGTTCCGCAAAGACTTGGTTGAGGGAGTGGTACTGAAGCCCGGGCTCGAAACGTGTATTGCTGGTTACGGATTGGCAGAGTGGGCGAAAGAGGCGGAGAGAATCACCTCTGCTACCATGTCGGCCAGCAAGCGGAGAAGACTGGGCCGGGCTATGTTCGCCACTGCCTACAACCTTACTCTGGATGGACAGGGCAGGATATCCCTGCCGCCCGCTCTGCGGCAGTATGCTCAGGTCGGTGATGAACTTATTGTTGTCGGAGTCAATACGCACTTCGAACTCTGGAACAAGGAGCTATGGGAGGCAGAGAGGACTCTCAGCCTGGAGCAATCCTGGCAGATAATGGAGGGTCTGGAGGAACGTTGAGGAGTTTGCAAGTAATGGCATCGACTCATCTGCCGGTACTGGTGAAGGAAGCTATCCAGGGGTTGGCAGTCCGGCCCGGAGGGCGCTATATCGACTGCACCATTGGTGGTGGCGGACACGCCGCCGCGATTCTGGAACACAGCTCGCCCGGTGGACAGCTTCTCGGTCTCGATGCTGACCCTGAGGCAGTGAGTATCGCCCGGGGCAGGCTGGAGACCTATCGTGATGCCGTACTGATT
Organism: Dehalococcoidales bacterium; assembly: GCA_030667735.1. GTDB lineage: Bacteria > Chloroflexota > Dehalococcoidia > Dehalococcoidales > Fen-1064 > DUES01. Next base: position 4,784 of record DAOUVG010000116.1, on the reverse strand, counting down.
GCCAACGAGAACTTCGTCAGACTCCGCTCCGTCTGTGACGAGTATGACTTCTATCCGGTACACGGAATACTTTTTGACCTTGGACTATCTTCCTTGCAGCTGGCCAGTGATGCCCGAGGGTTCAGTTTTCAGCGTGAATCGGCGCTGGATATGCGTTTGAGTCCTGAGCAGGAGACTACAGCGGAGGATATTGTCAACACACTCACGGAGGATGAGCTTGCCAGTCTGCTGAGGACATATGGTGAGGAAACTCGTAGTCACCGGATAGCGCGCCGTATCGTGGAGGAGCGGCCTATACGGACAACTTTTCAGCTTGCCGGAATAGTCGAGCTTGCCGTCGGTGGCCGGAGGGGCAGAATCCACCCGGCAACGAAGACATTCCAGGCGCTGCGTATTTCCGTCAACCGGGAATTGCAGAACCTGGAGAGCGTGCTGGAGCAGACCGTTAGCCTTCTGGGATTCGAGGGCAGGCTGGTTGTCATCAGCTATCATTCACTGGAGGACCGTATCGTTAAGCGGTTCATGCAGAGGGAATCGCGGGACTGTATCTGCCCGCCGGTTATACCGAGGTGTGTTTGCGGACACACCGCCAGTATAAGGATGGTCAACAGGAAGGTGATTAAGCCTTCTTCAGATGAGGTCCAACTGAATCCGCGCAGTCGCAGTGCCAGGCTGAGGGTTGCCGAGCGTCTGGCTGCACGGGAGGAGAATCAGTGGACCGACTCGGAGAATATTGGAAGAATACCAGGCTTTCCTGATAACTGACACGAGATAATCGTGACCCGTGATTAAAAAGGGGGCATTTAAGATGTAAGAGAATACCACCTGCCAGGAACAAAATCCACTTTACAATAAGGAGGGGTGAATGAGTAAGTGGAATACCGTATCCGCTATCGATGTTGGTACCACCAAGGTCTGCACCATAGTCGCTGAGACCAACGAAAATGGTCTTATGCGCGTGGCCGGTGTGGGCCTTGCTCCGTCCGCAGGATTACACAAGGGACTGGTAGTCAATATCAGTGATGCCAAGGACTCAATCCGCGAATCCGTGAGAAAAGCCGAGCAGGCCAGCGGTTACCAGGTTGAGTCAGCCTACGTTGGGGTTACCGGACGGCACATTAGTGCCCGCAACAACCGGGGCGTAGTTGCCATCACTCGTAATGACCGGCTGGTCCGTTCCGACGATCTCAAGCGGGTCCTGCAGACTGCCCAGACTGTAAAAGTCCCCAGTGACGAAAAACTGCTCCATCTTATACCGCGTAACTATGCCGTTGATGGGCAGGAGGGGGTCAGAAACCCGGTAGGTATGCACGGGTTCCGACTGGACGTGGAGACACACGTTATCACTGCTGCCGTGTCCTCTGTCCAGAACCTGGTCAAGTGCATCCGTGGCGTAGGGGTTGATATCGAAGACCTCGTATTCGAACCCCTGGCCAGCAGTGAGGCTGTGTTAAGCGAGGACGAGAAACAAGTCGGAGTCGTCCTGGCTGACATTGGCGGCGGCACCACAGATATTTCCGTCTTCAAGGACGGCAGCATCTGGCACAGTGCCATACTGCCTGTGGCCGGCTACCAGTTTACCAGGGATATCGCTATCGGTCTCGGCCTGCCCTTCGAGATGGCCGAAGAAATGAAACGGAAGTACGGCACTGTGATGCCGGTGCACGAAGACAAGCCACAGACCGATGCCATAGCCCAGAATGGTCACAACATTTCCTACCAGAGCCTGTGCGACATAATCCGCGCCAGAGTAGATGAGCTCATCAGGCTTATCGCGCTCGAACTGCCGCGTGCCGAGTTCGAGACACTGGTACCTGCCGGTCTTGTGCTCACCGGTGGTAGCTCGAACCTTGCCGGTATAGATGTCCTGGGTCGAGAGATACTCGGAGTCCCGGTGCGGGTAGGCGGGCCGGTCGGCATATATGGCATCTCGGATATCCTGCACAACCCGGCCTATGCCACCAGTGTTGGTCTATTGCTCTGGGGATTGAAACCCAGGAGTGTGACGAAGTGGGGGTCACGCAGCCTTACAGGCAACTTCCGGAACCTGGTTTCTCGCATAAGGGGCCTGTTCCACTAGAGGATTCTCAAAAATACAGAGTAACAAAGGAAATAGGAGGAGAATATGGCGAGAACTACCTTTGCCCCCAATCCTGTCAAGATTAAGGTCATCGGTCTCGGTGGCGGCGGTTGCAACGCAGTAACCCGCATGGTAAGGCAGGATATTAAGGGCGTAGATTTCATTGCCATGAATACCGATGCTCAGGCCTTGGCTATCACTGAGGCCCCGCTCCGTGTCCAGCTTGGCGATAAGCTGGTGCGAGGGTTGGGTGTGGGTGGTGACCACATGCAGGGGCAGAAAGCGGCTGAGGAAAGCAAAGACGAAATCAGGGAGTACATTGCCGGGGCGGACATGGTGTTTATCACCGCCGGCATGGGTGGCGGCACCGGCACCGGGGCTGCTTCTGTGATAGCCGAGGTTGCCAAGCAGAGTGGAGCACTGACAATTGCTGTGGTCACACGCCCGTTCACGTTCGAGGGTACGCATCGTGCCGATGTGGCCAACGATGGCATTGCCCGACTTCTGGACAAGGTGGTTGATACCCTGATTATTATTCCCAATGACCGCTTACTGGAGCTCTGCGACCATAAGACGGGCGTAGATGAGGCCTTCAGGATGGCGGACGATGTACTCAGCCACGGTGTTCAGGCAATCGCCCAGGTAATCACCGTACCCGGGATGATAAACCTGGACTTTGCCGACGTTAAAGCGGTGATGCAAGACGCCGGGCCTGCCTGGATGTCTATCGGTAAGGGGTCAGGACAGCACCGTGCGGCTGATGCCGCCAAAGAAGCCCTGGAAAGCCCCTTGCTGGACGTCTCCGTGGGTGGTTCCAGAGGCGTGCTGTTCAACGTGGTGGGCGGCGACGACCTGTCTCTCTTCGAGGTTAACGAGGCCGCCGAGATAATCAAGGCGGCAGTGGACCCCGAGGCCAACATCATCTTCGGCGTGGTCCACGACCCCGAAATGGGCAAGGAGATAAAAATAACGCTCATCGCCACCGGCTTCACCAACAGGATGGATTTGCCGGGAGACAATAAGGAAGATGAAATCACCGAGTTCCTGAAGGAGTGTAAGAGCGAGGACCAGCTTGATATTCCTGCCTTCCTGCGTCGCCCTCTCTACAACCAGCGGCGCGCTCCTGCGCAGTCGACCACTAGGCCTAACCCGACTACACACCCCCTCTTCCGCTAAGTCCGGGTTCTATTGCGTGGGGTGACTGCTGCCCCATGAAACTCAGCAGGGCTGCAGGGTGTTTCTCAGGCCTTGCAGCCCTGCTGTTGCCGGGTTTACACCCCGGCACTTTCCCATTCCCTCATTGGTCCGGACAGGGCCGCCTTCTTGCCTTCACACCATGTTTCCGACCACGTGGCCGCTATTCTGCCGGTCGATAGCAATTACTCGCCAATCGTGATGAAAATGTGCTTGACAAGTACTATATGTTGTGGTTTAATGATTGTCCTGTCCCATATATAGGTGATAGTATGCTGCGGGAGTTGGAGTCTGATGAACTGTCCCTATTGTGGTTATCAAGATTCGCGGGTGCTGGATTCGCGTGAGGGAAATGACGGAATACGTCGGCGCCGCCAGTGCCTCGGTTGCGAAGCACGCTTCACCACCTATGAGCGTATTCAGCCGGTAAGCCTGTTTGTTATCAAGAAGGACAACCGGCGCGAGGTATTTAATCGGGAGAAGATGTTGAGTGGTATGCGTAAAGCCTGCGAGAAGCGACCACTGCCGACCGATGTGGTGGACAGGCTGGCGGATGAGATTGAGGCCGAACTGTACAAGTCAGGAAGGGCGGAGATACCCGGAGCGATGATTGGCGATGCGGTAATGAGGCGTTTGAAGGGTCTGGACCATATTGCCTACATCCGTTTCGCCAGCGTCTACCGTGAGTTTGCCGATATCACCGCTCTGAAGCAGGAAGTTGATACTCTGATGGGTGATGAGGACGAGGTAACGCCACCGAGTACCCAGTTGCCGCTGCTGCCTGATGAGGGAGTGGGGGTGAGGGTAAGAGGGCCCCGAGGGAGTGAGAAATGAACGCACAAGAGCGCTCGCAGGATAGGCAGGTAAACCATCTCAGCCGTACCCAGATTGCCCGGGTCACCTTTGCCGCTGCAGAGAGCATGGGTATTTCGGACAGGAATCATATAGAGCGGCTCACCAGGCGGGTTATTGAGCGGCTGGAAGAGAAACGGACTACCCTTACTCAGGGAAACATGGGGTCAGTCCGGCCTCTGCCCGGGATGGAAGACCTGATGCCGAAATCCTTCAAGCAGCAGAAACACCTGACCAGTGAATCGGAGATACTGGAGATGGTCAAGGAATTCCTGGATGCCGAAGAACCAGCACAGCCTCAGGAGGTAATACCAAAGATGAAGATTGTCAGGGATGTGAGTACCGGCAGACGGGCTGTCTCCGGATTACACCTTACGGAAAATGCACAGCGTGTGCTTGATAAGCGGTACTTGCGGAAGGACGCAGAAGGGCAGGTTGTCGAGGAAACGGAAGAACTGTTCCACCGGGTAGCGCGAGCTATTGCAGTGGCAGAAGCCACCTACGGCTCCCCAAAAGATGCCGATACCTGGGAGGCAGAGTTTTACAGGGTTATGACCAGCCTGGAGTTCCTGCCTAATTCACCCACCCTGATGAATGCCGGCCGCGAGCTAGGGCAGCTATCCGCCTGTTTCGTCCTACCGGTTGAAGACTCTATGGA
>DAOUVG010000171.1 GCA_030667735.1 Dehalococcoidales bacterium | reverse complement strand
CAAGGGGGTTGCCCTCCGGTCTGCCATTCACCCACCTGTGATTCACCACAGGGAAGAATGGTTCACACCCTGAGCAGTCCGACAATCTGGCTGGGCCTGTCCGCCACTGGCACGGAAGCAGCAGCGAAGGCGTCCATCTTGGAGCTGGCCGTCCCCATCTCTCCCATGATTATCGCCCCGGCATGTCCCATGCGCTTCCCCGGCGGAGCCATCCTGCCGGCAATATAGGCCACTACCGGCTTGGGATAGCCGGTCTCAGCAATGTAGGCGGCTGCGGCTTCCTCGGCGTTACCGCCTATCTCCCCAATCAACACCACGCCATCAGTCTCATCGTCATCCCGAAACATCTTGAGAGCGCCGACGAAGTCCAGCCCTATGATTGCATCGCCGCCTATGCCGACACAGGTGCTCTGTCCCAGCCCGGCTTGTGTGGTATGCCAGGCAATCTCGTAGGTAAGGGAACCACTCCGCGAGACAATACCCACTCTTCCGGGCTTGAAGATGTGGTTGGGCATGATACCCACCTTGGTCTTCTTTGACGGGCTTATCACCCCGGGGCAGTTAGGACCAATAACGATGGTATCGCCTCGTTGTTCAGCCCGTGCCATACTCTCGATTGCGTCTTTGTGGGCGACACCTTCCGTGATAGCAACAATCGTGCTCAAGCCGGCGTCAACCGCTTCCAGGATAGCACTTCGGGCAAAGCGTGCCGGTACAAACATGATGGACGTATTTGCCTGGTGACGGGCGACGGCTTCGGCAGCCGTATCATAGACGGGCACACCCTCTACCTCTTCTCCGCCTTTTCCGGGAGTAACTCCGGCGACAATATTGGTTCCGTATTGCAGCATAGAAGCAGTGTGGAACCTGCCTTCCCGTCCGGTGATGCCCTGGACAATGACCCTTGTGCTCCGGCCGACTATTATACTCAACGTCCGCCCTGCACTCTCAGAAGCCCCTGTACTGCCTCTTCCATATTCGGAAAGTTCATCACTCCCGCTTCATCCAGCATCCGCTTTCCTTCAGCTTCGTTGGTACCCATCATGCTCACCGCAATCGGCTTGTCTGTCCCGGATTCTTCAGTTGCTTCAATGACAGCCTGAGCAACAAAGTCACATCTGGTAATCCCGCCAAAGATATTGACCACTACCCCCTTTACTTCGGGCTTGGAAAGCACCAGCAGCAGACCCCTTCTGTTTATGTCAACACTACCACCCCCGCCGATGTCAAGGAAGTTGGCCGGACTACCACCGAAGTGGTGCACCAGGTCTACGGTAGCCATCACCAGTCCGGCACCGTTGCCGATAACGCCGGTACTTCCCGGCAGGTCTACATACGCAAGGTTTTGCTTTCTTGCCTCAAGCTCCAGGGGTGTCTCATCCTCCCTGGAGAGGTTCCTGCCAGCGAATTCCTCATGCCGGAAAAGAGCGTTATCGTCGATTATCATGCGGGCATCGACAGCCACAAATGTCCCGGAAGTTGTCCTGACCAGGGGATTAAGCTCCACAAGCTCGGCATCCTTGTCCATGGCCGCCGAGAACATTATTGTGAGCAAGGAGGCAAGTTCTGCCGCAGTGTCATCGCTCAGGTCGAACCGCGCCAGTATCTCCCTCGCCTGCTCCTCACCAAGGCCGGAGAGCGGGTCTGTCCAGTACCTTGAGACCTTCTCCGGGGACGCCAGGGCAACCTGTTCTATATCCACTCCACCCTCAACGGATGCCAGGACCACGTAGCGCTTCGCCACGCGGTCAATAGTCACAGACAGATAGTATTCCTTATCGACTTTCAGTGCTTCCTCGACCAGCAGTGTGTTTACCAGGCTTTCCTTTATGGTACTGCCAAGCAGTCCGGAAGCTATTTTTCTGGCTCCGGCAGGGTCATCGGCAAAGAGTATTCCGCCAGCCTTACCCCTGCCTGATACCGGTATCTGCGCCTTCAGTACGACTGGTCCGCCAATCTCACGGGCAGCCAGCTCCACTTCATCGGGAGTACTCGCGTCTCTGCCCCGAGGTACCGGTATCCCGTATTCCTTTAGTACTGCCTTGGCTTCAAATTCCGGAAGCTTCATGTTCTATCCACGATACGGTAGTTATAGTGCCGCCGGAGCGATAGAGCGGTCCCGACGGGTCTCTCCCCAACACCCCATTCTACCCAAATGACAGGTCGGATACAAGTAGTTGTAACATCTACTGGAGGTTATTAGGTCTTCTTCCGTTCAGAAGCACTTCTCTCGTTCAGACAGAAGAGTGATACAACAGAGTGTGGAGTGTCACTAATGTACCGGATGTCTGACTCCACCTATTTCCTTTCTCCACGTCACCTGTGCTACAATATTGTTTTGTATACCCTTCTGCGCTGAACTCCGGATGAAGACACCGGCGCGGTGAATTGCACCCTTAACGGTTTCGCAGGAGCCGGCGCAGCAAGAGAGCTATCGTGATGCGAATCGACATTCTAACCCTGTTTCCTGAGATGTTTCAGAGCCCGTTCAGCACCGGGTTATTCCAGCGCGCGGTTTCCCGTGGGCTCGTCAGCGTGGAACTGCACAATATCCGGGAGTATACACATGACCGGCACCGCACCGTCGATGACTATCCTTATGGCGGCGGGGCAGGCATGGTACTCAAGCCGGAGCCTATCTTTGAGGCAGTGGAAGCCCTGCAAGTCGATTGGTCCGCCCGGGATAAAGCAGAAACCCCGGTGGTACTGCTTACGCCGCAGGGACATCCCTTCTCTCAGCAGATAGCCCGGAAGCTCTCGGAGCACCCGCGCCTGATACTGCTCTGCGGTCGCTATGAGGGGGTAGACGAAAGGGTCCGCGAACACCTAGTCACCGAGGAAATAAGCATCGGGGATTACGTTATCGGTGGTGGTGAACTGGCTGCCATGGTGGTGGTAGACGCAGTTGTCCGGCTGCTGCCCGGTGTTCTGGGTTCCGAGGATTCATCAGAGGATGATTCACATACTACCGGACTGCTGGAATACCCGCACTATACCCGCCCGCCGGTGTTCCGCGGCTGGTCTGTGCCCGAGGTACTGATTTCCGGGGACCACTCCCGAATCGCCGGCTGGCGACATGAGCAATCCATCATACGAACACTGGAACGCCGCCCGGACCTGCTCGACCGGGCAGAGCTATGTGTAAGGGACGAAGAGCTAATCGAGAGGTTAAAGCAGCCTCACTAGATACAGGAGTTAGAAAAATGGACGCTAGCACGCTAGTTGATGTCAAACCGAACCCCAATATCCCCACACTGGCCCCGGGTGACACCGTGAAAGTCAGTACCAGGGTTGTCGAGGGGGAAAAAGAACGAATCCAGGTCTTCCAGGGAGTGGTAATCAGGCTCCGTAATAGCGGGCCCGGTTCCAGCTTCACGGTCAGGCGTGTCACCTACGGAGTAGGTGTCGAACGCACCTTCCCTCTCCATTCTCCCATGGTGGATAAGGTTGAGGTAATGCGGCATGGCAAAGTACGCCGGGCAAAGCTGTATTACCTTCGCGGACTCAGCGCCAAGAAAGCGCGTATCAAGGAGAAGAGAACCGCCAAGGAGACGCCCCGGAAACAGACCTAGGGTTCCGACACCATACAAGCTTCCGATATTCCACGGGGTACAGCATGAGCTATGCCGAGGTTAGCGTTAATTCGCCGATAGCCCAGCGCAGGACGTTCAGCTATTCCATCCCCCGGGGACTTAATGTCAAAGCAGGTCAAGCTGTCTGGGTCCCCTTCGGTGACAAAACACTCCAGGGCATTGTCCTCGAACTGACCGATTATGCCGCGGTGGAAGAGACCCGGGACATAATCGGCACCATTGACCCTCTTCCTCTCCTGTCTCCGGCACATATCCTGCTTGCACGGTGGATAAGCAACTACTACCTGTCACCCCTTTTCGACGCCGTGGCCCTGATGTTGCCACCCGGCTTTGAGCGAAGAACGCTGACCTATATTTCTCTTACCGGACGGGAATATGACCCCGCCACACTCACACAGCAGCAGAGATACGTCCTGCAACTGGCAGACCAGCAGGATAATGTCAGTCTCCGGCAACTGGAAAAGGCGCTCGGCAAGAAGAATGCCCAGGCGGTGGTCTCACAACTGGTTGGCCGTGGCCTCATCGCCAGAAGCCACGCACTGGAAAGGAACAGGATAGGCCCGAAGCTGGTGCCCTACCTGCGCCTGACTGTTACGCCTGATGAAGCCCGACAAGCCACATTGAATACGGGGCGCGCCACGAGACAGGCTGCTCTTCTTGAGTTCCTGGCGGAGAGACAAGTACCGGTGCCCTTGTTTGAGGTGCGGCAGCAGCTAAATATCGACCGCGCCGTTATCAACATCCTGCAGAAGAAAGGACTGGTGATGATAGAGCAGGTCAAGGTCAGACGCCATCCATTCATCCCACAGGGTACT
>DAOUVG010000041.1 GCA_030667735.1 Dehalococcoidales bacterium | reverse complement strand
GAGGAAGAGATGGATACCAACGTGCTCTACTATGGTGACAATCTGGAAATCCTCAGGAAGTACATTCCTGATAGCTCTGTTGACCTCATCTATCTTGACCCGCCGTTCAACAGCAAGGCAACCTACAACGTGCTTTACAAGGAACCCACTGGGAGGCCATCCCAGGCACAGATATCCGCCTTTGGGGACACCTGGCACTGGGGTGGACAGAAACTGGATGAGAATCGTCCGGCAATTCTGAAGAAGTACGTCGAGTTCATTCAGACCAACTGATAGGCACCGGTTGAGGCCACAAATACGCCCGAGCCACTACGAAACAGTGGGAAGTTTGAAGGGGCAAAGCCCCTTCAAGATTTATCCTTCCCCCTCTCCTTCGAAGGAGAGGGGGATACTGGGGGTGAGGTTGATAAAAATCCTGAAGATAGCCTTCATCGGCGGCGGCAATATGGGCGAGGCTATGCTCTCGGCAGTCCTGGGCAAGGGCATGGCAGACGCGGAATCCGTCACTGTCAGTGATGCCAGCCCAACTCGCCGTGAGTATCTGAAACAGCAATACGGCGTGACCGTCACCACCGATAACCGCCAGGCCATAGCCGGACAGGACGTTGTCGTGCTGGCCGTCAAGCCGCAGAATCTGGCCGAGGTAATGGCAGAACTCAAAGGCTCACTCGGAAAGGAACAACTTGTGCTATCCATCATCGCCGGCGCCCGGCTTGGCACGCTCTGCCAGGGACTGGACCACCGGTACATCGTCCGGGCGATGCCCAACACCCCTGCCCGGATTGGCGAAGGTATGACGGTGTGGACGGCTACCCCCGAAGTGACCGCACAGCAACGGGAATGGGCAGGGGCAATCCTGGGGGCGATGGGACGCGAGGTCGCGGTTGACGACGAGGCACACATCGATATGGCAACTGCGGTCAGCGGCAGCGGACCGGCCTATCTGTTCTTCTTCATCGAGGCACTGGTTGATGCCGCTACGGAGGTGGGTCTTCCCCGCGAGATGGCCTATGACCTGGTGCTGGCCACGGTACTCGGGGCGGGTCACCTCTTGCAGGAATCCGGCCACGAACCGGCGGAACTGCGCCGCATGGTGACATCACCGGGAGGCACCACGGCCGCGGCAATCTCCAGACTGGAAGAGGGAGGGTTTGCCGGGCTTATACGTGAAGCAGTGGACGCCGCCTACCGCAAGGCAAAGGAACTGGGTTCTTCCGGTACATAGTATCATCTGCTTTAATAACAAAACGAACGGAGCCATTAATAATGGCTCCGTTCACAATTTCCGTACCAGACAACACATCCACGCCGGAGAAGCATTTGTTCTCCGACGGCAGATATATAGTACCTGGCCATATTAAGTTCTGCTGGTTGCTGGATTGAGGCTACTACGCGGGTGTCTCACCCGGGTGGAGTCCCTTCCACTTCTCCAGCAGGGCATCGCGACTTTCCTCGTGGTCCGGGTCCAGAACACAGGAATCCACCGGGCATATCTCGACACATCGGGAAGTCTCATGTGAACCGACACACTCGGTGCACTTGCTGATGTCGATCTCGTAAATCGTCTCCCCCTCGGTGATTGCCTCGTTGGGACACTCCGGTTCACAGGCTCCGCAACTGATGCACTCGTCTGTAATCTTGTACGCCATGTAATGTGCCTCCTTCTTATTCAGGGGAACGGTTCCCCCTCAGGGGATTGTCCCCCATTTACTAACAGTTTTACTCCCTGGTATGTAGCTTCTCAATAAGGGCCTCAGCCACAGGTGCTGGCACAAGGCTATCAATATTACCTCCCAGACTGGCAACCTCTTTGAGCAGACTGGAACTGAGAAACTGGTACTGAAGGCTACTCATCAGACAGACCAGTTCCAGGTCCGGGCACTGCTTCTTGTTCATCAGTTCCATCTCAAACTCCCGCTCAAAGTCGGAGCTCCTTCTCAAGCCCCGCACCAACGATTTCGCTCCCATATCGATGGCGAAGTCAACAGTCATACCAGTGAAAATAGTGACCTCGATATTGGGCCGGTCAGCCACCGATTTCTTCACCAGTTCCAATCGCTCCGCCGTCGAGAAGAGAAGGCGCTTGTCCGGGGTATCGTAGACCCCGATTATCACCTTATCGAATAGCCGGGCTGCCCTGATAGCGATATCCAGATGTCCATTGGTTATCGGGTCAAAAGTACCGGGATAAACCACAGTTGCCAATTTACTTACCCCTTTCGTACACGGCGATACAGCTATCACCGTGACGGTGCTCTTTACTGAGGCTAAGTGAGCCATAGGCAGGTTCAAGAGTTAGTCGCGGGGAGTGTGTTACTACTACAATTGTATCCTTACCAACCAGCCTGGAGCCCGCCAATTTCTCCACCACACTGCCTATGGACATATCAGCGTAGGGTGGGTCCATCAGTACGATACTGTACTCCTTGTCAAGGAAAGAAAAGGCCCTGGCTACACTGCAGGAATAGACATGAGCCTGCACACTTAGCTTCGTCTTCTCCAGATTCTGCCTAATTATATCACAACAGCGTCGCTCGCGGTCAACAAAGTCAACCCAGCCAGCGCCCCTGCTCAAGGCCTCGATACCCAGTGCCCCACTACCAGCGAAGAGGTCAAGGACATACTCCCAGTCAACCGCTCTGTTTTCCAGAATGGAAAATATGGCACCTCGTACCAGGTCCGTAGCCGGGCGAACGTAAACACCTGTTGGTACTTTAAGCTGGTGCCCCTTAGCTTTCCCAGTAATGACCCTTAGCATATTGCCTCTGATGATGATAGCTAATCGTTGCGCTCAGTGTCAACCTTCGGTGTGCCCGAGTGTCTGCACCCAGGCACGGCCATCCCTGGTCACGGGCCTCCCGTGACCAAAAACCAGCACCTCGAAGTCCAGTTTAGCCAGTTTTCTCACTGACTCCACCGCCTGGGCGAGGTCGGTGCTTACAATCCTGGCCGGGAACTGGAGTTTCCTGCGACGCCTTTGCATGGCGTCACCGACAAACAGCAGCTTGCGCTCGGGGGAGTACAGGCATATACTGCACGGGGTGTGTCCCGGAGTGTGGACAACCTGAAGCCCGCCCAGTGGCCTGAGCATCTCCCCGCCGGCTAGTTGAATGTCAATATCTCCGGACTCAAGCACGAAACGGTGGCGTATGGGGGACAGGAAAGGGACACGCAGCAAACGGCGGATGCCATCGGGATACGGCACCTCCGCCTGAGAGCCAACCAGGGCCGCCTCATGGGCAAATACCTTTACGCCGGTGAGTCTGCGCAGCTCCGGCAGCCCGCCGATATGGTCAAAGTGGTTGTGAGTGATGATAACGGTGCTGATTTCCTCCACGGAGCGCCCGAGGCGGCGGATGAGGTTCAGGATTCCGGGCAGGCTACCCGGCACGCCGGTATCAATCAGAGTCAACTCTTCTTCGGCAATCAGTGCTATGTTAACACCCGCGAACATCAACTGGTGGACGCCGGGGACAACTTCTATGGTTGGCATGGTCTTTCGGCTGTTTCTCAGATTGTTATTCCCGCCATGTGGCGCGCCATAGGGCCCGCCATAGGGTCTACCCTATGGCGCTCATACCGCCCGCGGAGCCAGTCCGCCGGAATCCGTTCTACCGGTTCTCTCTTTCCACTGGATTTCGGTCAGGCCCAGCCTCTCGAAGACTTCGTCCACGTAGCGCAGGTAGTACTGCACGTCAAACAGCGATTCCAGTTCCTCGGAGGGCAGCACCGCGATGACTTCGGGGTCGGCCCTGAGCAGCTTGAGGAAGTTCCTGCCTCCCTTCCATGACTTCATGGCATTCCGCTGCACAATTTTGTAGGCCTCCTGCCGCGCCAGCCCCTTATCAATCAGAGCCAGCATGACCCGCTGGGAGAAGACCAAGCCCCTGGTGAGGTCCATATTCCGCTTCATGCGCTGGGGGTAGACCTTAAGGTCCTGCATTACGCCGGTGAATATCGTCAGCATGTAATCGAGCACCAGACAGGCATCAGGCAGGGTAATCCTCTCCGTGGAGGAGTGGCTGATGTCACGCTCGTGCCACAAAGCTATATTCTCCATTGAAGTTAATGCATATCCCCGTACCAGTCGCGCCAGCCCGCAAACCCGCTCACACAGCTCCGGATTTCGTTTATGGGGCATCGCCGAGGAACCGGTCTGCCCGGCGGCAAAAGGCTCTTCCACCTCTCTCACCTCGGTGCGTTGCAGGTGCCTGATTTCGGTGGCGAATTTCTCCAGTGAACTGGCGACTATGGCCAGGGTGGTCACGAACTGGGCGTGGCGGTCGCGCTGCAGGACCTGGTTGGATGCCGGCGCCGCCGTCAGGCCCAGCCGGGCGCAGGCTTTCTCCTCAAGCTCGGGGGACAAGGTGGCATAGGTACCCACCGCCCCTGATATTTTGCCCACCGCTATTGCCTTTTTTGCTTCATTGAGCCGCAGCCGGTTACGGTTCATCTCCTCGACCCACAGTGCCATCTTCAAACCAAAGGAGGTCGGTTCGGCATGGACACCATGAGTGCGGCCGGTTATCGGAGTGTACTTGTACCGTATGGCCTTCTCCGCCAGGACAGCAATCAACTCCTTGATGTCTCCAGCTAACAGGTCCGTTGCCTCGACAAGCTGAAGGCTGAGGGCGGTATCTATCACGTCCGAAGAGGTCATACCCAGGTGAATGTAGCGGGACTCGGGACCGAGGCTCTCGGACACGGCGCCGAGGAAGGCCGTCATGTCATGGTGAGTCTCCTGGAGAATCTCCTCCATCCGCTTCAGATTGAGCCGGGCCATCTTTATCTTGGGGACGTCACTACGGGGAATGACGCCCAACTCCGCCCAGGCCTCACAGGCAGCGATTTCCACCTCCAGCCACCGGGCAAACTTGTTTTCGTCCGACCAGACTCTCTTCATCTCGGGGAGGGAATAGCGCTCAATCATTTGCCGTCCCCCTGCAAGCCCTTCCGGTATTCCTCGTAGGCCTGTCGTATTTCATCGTACTTCAGTCCCAGAATCTCCGCTGCCAGGTAGGCGGCGTTCTTTGCCCCGGCGCTCCCCAGGGCAACACAGGCCACCGGTATCCCCGCCGGCATCTGTACTATCGAGTAAAGGGCGTCAATGCCGTCCAACTCGCCACCGCCCAACGGTACGCCGATGATGGGTAGCGTTGTCCAACTGGCAAGGACCCCGGGCAGGTGAGCAGCCCTGCCTGCGGCGGCAATAATGACCTCTATACCGCGCTCCCGCGCGGACATCCCGTACTCTCTGGCCTTTTCCGGGGTACGGTGGGCAGAGATTACGGACACCTCGAAGTCAATGCCCAGTTCTTTCAGTGCATCCAGCGTCGGTTGTACCGTCCCGGCGTCCGACTTCGAGCCCATGACTACTCCGACATGTGGCATCTTATCTACCTCACCCTCTGTGTCCCGGGAAGTTATTATTCTAGAGGGGCTGCGCCCCTTCTCAATGACAGGCAGAGTTCCGCCGCCGCGCGGGATCTCACTCAGAAGTGGGGGCCCCACTCAGAAGTGGGGTTTACACAATATCTCGCTGACCTTCATGTCAAAGAAATCGCTGGTGTTGACCGGCTTGAGCACCACGGCCGTATCCGCCCCCCGGCCACTGCCGGCAATGGCGATGATTTCCTCGTCAGTCCGCACCAGTCCGGCATCCGCCGCCATCAGTGCAATCTCGCAAACGACCTTCATTCCCTGGCCGAAAATGCGCAGCGTGTTGGCAATAACGTCGCCCAGCAGGTACATCTGGAACTTCTTCCGCATTGCCCCGCCGATGCCGGTGAAGGCGTGGCCCGCCGTCAGGACGATTCCACCCTTACTCTCCACCTTCTGGCGGTTCTCTTCGGTGAACTCCTGGATATTCGGCTCTTTCATACCGGCTACGTGAGTAACCGCAATCACCTTCATCCCCTCGAAGACTTCAACACTCCTCACCGCCGTATCGCCGACCGTGGTAGCAACGATGATTGTCCTGATACCCAGTTCTTCAGCGCGCGCCCTGGCGATGCGTAGCGTCTCTTCCATATTCCCCGGTCCGGGACTATCAAAATAGACTGTCTTTCCTTCCATTTTTCCCTTGTGCCCCCTTTCTTGAGTTGTATACTCCCCAGATTGATAGATTAGCGCTAAATGCCGGTAAAGTCAAAGTGAGACTGCTACGCTGCCTCTTCGTTATACTCAGAGCTTCGGCCCGGACTGACAGTCGCCCCAATTTGACACTCCATATGGCCGATGCTACACTGCTATTGTCCTCTCCTGTGACTGTATCCATCACTGTTGCTGCATGTTACGATTATGAACAGAATCGGCATTATCTATCACCCCCTGAAGGAAGCTGCCGGCAAGCTGGCCAGGGAGCTGGGGGAATCTCTTGAGTCCAGAGGCCTGTCTGCCTGGCTGTGCTCTGCCTGGGAAGGTGATACGGCCAGGAAACAGGTAGACGGCACCGACCTGATTATCAGCATTGGCGGCGACGGTACAATACTCCGTGCCGCCCAGGCAGTCATCCCCAGGCCGATACCCATCACCGGCATCAACCTGGGCAACCTCGGCTTTATGACCGAACTCAGCGTTGACGAGGCCGAGGAAAAGCTGACACAATTACTGGCCGGAGAAGGCTGGATTGACGAACGGTGCCTGTTGGAGGCGGAAGTACCGGCTACCGGGGAAACACCCGGACCACAAAGGTTCTACGCCCTGAACGACGTGGTCATTACGCATGGTGCCGTAGCCCGCGTAATCTACGTGGAAGCAAGTATCGATGGCGAACTGCTGACCACCTACAAGGCTGACGGGGTGATTGTCTCAACAGCTACCGGCAGTACCGGCTATTCACTGGCAGCAGACGGGCCCATCCTCCACCCCCAGGCACAGGAGATGCTGCTCCTGCCGATAGTGCCTCACCTCAGCGCCAGCTATAAGCTGGTCCTTCCACCGACATCGACAGTAGAACTTCGGGTCAATAGCGCTCCCTCGGTAACCCTGACAGTGGACGGCAATATTACCGCACCTCTGTCCAGCGGTACTACCGTCAACGTGCGACACAGCAAGAACACGGTCCGCTTTCTGCGTATTCACACCAGGACCTCCTTCTTCGGCTCACTTGACGAACGGTTGAAAGGAAAGCAACGTTAGGATGGAACCGGTAGAGAAAGCCACTATCAGCGATGTCGGGCAGATGCACCGTCTGATAAACTACTTCGCCGATAAAGACGAGATGCTGCCCCGGCCGCTGAGCGAGATATACGAGAATATCCGGGACTACTTCGTGGTCGGGCACGGGGACCGGATGGTTGGCTGTGCCGCGCTGCACGTCATGTGGTCGGACCTGGCCGAGGTAAAATCGGTAGCAGTGACCGAAGAGGGCCAGAGGCAGGGCGTCGGCTCGCTACTGGTGGAATCCTGCCTCAGGGAAGCCGCAGAAATCGGCCTGCCCACCGTTTTCTGCCTGACATATAAACCTGCCTTCTTTGAGAGGTTCGGTTTCTCCCGGATTGACAAGATGGAGTTGCCGCGCAAGGTCTGGACGGAATGCTACCACTGCCCCAAGTTTCCGGACTGCGGCGAGGTAGCCCTTATCTACAGCCTGGACTTGCCCGCAGCGGCAGAGTAAGTTACCCTGCGATAGGGGTAAAAAGTCTTTTCCACTTCGATACTGACCGATGCTGACCGGCCTTAGTCCGGCAAATGGAGGCCACAATTGACCGAAGAGAAAACGCTATCCAGCCGCTCTGTCTTCGATGGTCGCGCCGTGAAGCTGCGCGTAGACACGGTTAAGACCGCTGACGGCAGGGAGAGCACCAGGGAAATCGTCGAGCACAGCGACTGCGTGGTTATTGCCGCCGTGGACGAGAACGACAACATCCTCCTGGTGAAGCAGTACCGTGAAGCAGTCGGGAAGGAACTCCTCGAGATGCCGGCCGGCGGAATCGACCCCGGCGAAGATGCCGAAACGGCGGTGCTCCGCGAAATGCAGGAAGAGACCGGCTACCTGCCGGGGAAGGTGGAGATGCTGGGAGGCTTCTACTCGGCACCGGGCTACTGCACGGAGTACCTTTACCTCTACCTGGTCACAGACCTTACTCCGAGTCAACTCTACGCCGAGGATACCGCCGGTATCAGCCTGGTGCGCGTGCCGGTGAAGGACATACCGGGGCTCCTGGCCTCAGGTGAGCTTGAGGACGCCAAGAGTATCGCCGGGCTGTACGTGTTCATGGAGTACCGGAAGAGAGGCTAGACTGAAACCAGGTTCAGTGCCTTATCGTATCCCCGGTCAAAGGCGTTCCGCCCGCCGACGTATCCGCCATTGGTTGCCTTGAACCGCTCCCGGGCTTCGTCGGGGGTGAACCGGTAGAAGATGAAGTCGCTGGCGACACCCTCCGGCCGCAGGAAGCAGTGCGGTCCCAGGATGACGATTAACTCGTCGAACTCAGTGGGCTCGGCAATCCTGACAGGCGTACCTGTCGGGCAGTTGTTTATCCTGACCGCAACCCGGGAAGGACCTATCATTCCGTCGTAACCCGGCTGGGGCCTCCCCCCGGGCACCTCCATGCCGTAGACCTGCTGGCAGAGGTACCTGCCGATGTCACCGATGTAATCCCGTGAATGGATTACGCCGAGTTGGTTGAGCTTTCTCTGCCCGGAGAAGAACTCTCCCAGTGCCGCAGAGACATCTTTATCCATGATGCACCTCCTATTCCGTTGTTGCTAGTGTAGTGTCTCGTATATATCTTTACGTATGATGGATGTTGATGTCGTTCCAGCGCAGGCTGGAATCCAGGGGGCAAACACGTATCCCGGATCGAGTCTAGCAGGGTGATGAAAAAGGGGAGTCCAAGAGGGGGCGTCCCTCAGAAGGGACGGAACCCCTTTGGAACGGGGGTGCAAGGGGATGTCCCCCTCGATTCGGCCTTCTGCCCATGCAAGACTGTGGTCACAGTCTCCTTC
>DAOUVG010000253.1 GCA_030667735.1 Dehalococcoidales bacterium | reverse complement strand
TTGAGTGGGAGTAAGAAAAGGTTAGCTTTGAATTGTTTTTGGTTAAATAGTGCGTAAAATATTGTAAAAAAATAAGGGAAACAATTCGTGCCTGTTTAGCTTTGATATTTGTTTTTCGAGTTATGTTAACAAGAGGGGGAGTGAGTAAGAGGCTGGTGTAATAAGCATTGAGAATTTGCGGAAAGGTAAGAGCGCTGAGTATTTTGTCTTCAGCGAGTTAATTAAAAGAGGTGCCGATATTTATCATCCTGCTTTGGATACAGGTATTGATGCTATAGTACGGCGGAGAGAGGGACTTACCTAGAGATACAGGTCAAAGTAACAAAGGCGGAAGAACAGGCTGGATATTTCAATGTTTATGACCTCGACCAGCACCCTGAAGAGAATTTTTATATCGTCTGCGTACACATAAACGAGGATGACGATGAGGTGAAAGGCAGGCCTAAAATTTGGATTCTTCCGGCTAAGGAATTCAAGAAATACATGGTAGCCGGATGCCGACTTCCGATTTATGAACGCAGTCAGAAGTAAGAAAATATGGTTAGAACAGAACTTCAACAAGATTACTTTGAAGCGAGGGGACTTTAAACAGGGAAGTTTGAAGGGGCGAAGCCCCTTCAGCATCTATTCCCCTTCCGCACTGGGGAAGGGGTCAGGGGATGGGGCGAACACTAATGATATGTCTCGGATAGTATAGTAGGGGGTCCTGGAGAGAGGTTGTCTTCTACGAAACATGGGTAGACACGCCCTGAAGTCCTGGGGAGTGGAGAGGAATCAAGGGGGACACCCCCTTAGACCCCCGTTCCAGAGTGGGCGCCCCTCAGAAGGGGCGTAACCCCTCTGGACACCCCAAAATGGTGTGAGGGTAGTTCTTGAGGCATGGGCCGTTCGCACCTAATAGTGTGCTGCAGTGCTGGGGCACTACTGCTGAGTTATCATGCTCCGCTCCTTCCAAAGAGTGGAGTCAAGGGGGTGAGGTTGATAGAAATCCCAGTGATTGAGGCGACAACTTGAAGATACTGGTTATTGGCAGCGGTGCCCGGGAGCATACCCTGGTCTGGAAGCTGGCGCAGAGTCCACGTGCTACCGAAATCTTTGCCGCTCCGGGCAATGCCGGTACTGCCCTGATAGCGCGGAACCTCCCCATCGGCGCCGATGATATCGAGTCGCTGGCCGGGGCAGTCCGGGAGAACGGCATCGACCTGGTAGTCGTCGGGCCGGAAGGGCCGCTGGCGGCAGGGATTGTAGACCGTTTCCAGGCTCTGGGCATCCCTGTGTTTGGCCCCACACGTCTCGCCGCCGAGATAGAGTCCAGCAAGGTCTTCGCCAAGGACCTCATGATCCGACACGGCATCCCCTGCGGGCGGAGTGTCACCTTCTCTGATTATGTAGAAGCAAAGGAATACGTCCGGCAGCAGTCTCCGCCGGTGGTGATAAAGGCTGACGGTCTGGCAGCGGGCAAAGGGGTGGTCGTTGCTGAGTCCATTCCTCAGGCACTGGACGCACTCACCGACTTCATGGAATCGAAGTCACTGGGGGCTTCCGGCGACAGGGTGATTATCGAGGAGCATCTTTCGGGGAGAGAGATGAGTACCTTCGTCTTTACCGATGGCGAGATAGTCGTGCCCCTGGCATATGCCTGCGACTACAAGCGGGCGTATGACGGTGACCGGGGACCGAATACCGGCGGCATGGGCAGCTATACACCCCCGCCATTCCTCACTCACGGGCTGGATGACATAGTTCAGGAAAGCATTATGAAGCCAACGGTTTCAGCGCTGGCACAAGAAGGCAGACCCTACCAGAGTATGCTTTACGGCGGCCTGATGATTACCGACGAAGGTCCGAAGGTGATAGAGTTTAATGCCCGGCTTGGTGACCCCGAGACGCAGGTTATCCTGCCCCTGCTGAAGACCGACCTTGTGGACATCATTATGGCGGTGATAGACGGCAATCTTGAGAAGATAGACGTAGAGTGCCATCAGGGTGCCTGTGTCGGCGTTGTCATGGCCTCCGGCGGCTATCCGGGCAGCTACCGGACCGGATTCCCCATAACCGGTCTGGGCGACCTTGATGAGGACATACTGGTGTTTCACGCCGGTACGAAGCAGGGTGAGCGACCGGGTGAGGTACTGACCAGCGGCGGCCGGGTGCTGACGGTGGTGGCCAGGGGCGAGACCATTGTCCGGGCCAGGGAAAAGGCCTACGCCAACATCTCGCGGATTCACTTTGACGGTTGTCACTATCGCAGGGATATTGCCCTGATAGAGGAGACCTGAGGAGGGGGCGCCCCTGAGAAGGGGCGGCCCTTCTACATAACCTCTTCACAGGACACAGGGGGTGAGGGTGACAGGAATAGGTCCTCGAAGACAGAGCAGACCGGTCCGGATAGGCAGCGTAACCATCGGTGGCGGTGCCCCAATCGTGGTGCAGTCCATGACCAATACCGACACGCGTGATGTCCAGTCTACGGTCAGCCAGATAAGGGAGCTTGAGGAATGCGGCTGCGAGCTGGTACGGGTCGCTGTGCCGGATATGGAGGCCGCCCGTGCGATTGAGGCAATTAAACGCGGTATCTCGATACCCCTGATTGCCGACATCCACTTCGACTACCGGCTGGCGCTGGCATCGATAGAGGCAGGTTGCGATGGTCTGCGTCTGAACCCGGGCAATATCGGCGACGCGGAGAAGGTCAGCGCCGTGGCCCGGTCTGCCAGGGAAAGAGAAGTGCCAATCCGCATCGGGCTGAACGCCGGCAGTCTGCCGCCGACCGATGATACGGAGTCGACCGTCGCCGAGCGAATGGTGAACGCCGCCCTGGAGCATATCAGGTTCCTGGAAAGCGTGGACTTCGACCTCATCAAGGTGTCCCTGAAGGCTTTCGACGTGCCCACCACCGTGGAGGCTTATAAGAACATCGCAGATAAGATACCCTACCCGCTGCACATCGGCGTTACCGAATCCGGTCTTCCCAGGACCGGCGTCATCCGCAGCGCGGTGGGCATCGGCACGCTGCTCTACATGGGTATCGGGGATACGATAAGGGTATCGCTGACGGCACACCCCAGGGAAGAGGTGGTCGCCGGTTACGAGATACTGAAGAGCCTCGACCTCAGGCAGCGCGGGCCGGTGCTGGTCAGTTGCCCGTCCTGCGGTCG
>DAOUVG010000111.1 GCA_030667735.1 Dehalococcoidales bacterium | reverse complement strand
TGGGGAGTTCCGCCTCACCGAAGTACTTCTTCCAGAGGGACACGAATCTGTCTCTGGTTTCTGCTTCCATCAGTTGTCTCCTCGAACAGGGACCTGTCTGTTACTAACCAGTCACCAGCCGCACGAAATGGCGCTTGCCCCTCTGGAGCACCGCTTCGTTTGGTTCAATCCGTGTGTCAGCGCTGCCTACCGGTTCACCATCGAGCCGGACACCACCCTGTTGCACCACACGGCGTGCCTCGCCCTTGCTCTTGCATAGTCCGGCAACTACCAGCAGGTCGATGATATTGGTCGGCTGCTTCAGGGTGAAGGTGGGCATGTCCGTGGGGAACTCTCCCGCCTGGTGTACCTTCTCGAAGTGGGCAGCCGCGGCGTCGGCGGCATCACTACCGTTAAAAGCATCCACAATCTCCCAGGCCAGCTTCTTCTTGGCCGCCATCGGATGGATACGGCCCTGCTCAAGGTCGGCCTGAATAGCGGCAATCTGGTCAGGCAGCCAGCGAGTGACCAGGCTGAAGTAATGGAGCATTACATCGTCAGGCAGGCTCATCACCTTGCCGTACTGCTCCTCGGGCGGTTCGTTAACCCCTATGTAGTTGCCGAGGCTCTTGGACATCTTCATCTCGCCGTCGGTACCGACCAGGACGGGGTAGGTGATGCATACCTGCGGCCTTTGCCCGAAGACCTCCTGGAGTTTGCGGCCGGCCATGAGATTGAAAAGCTGCTCCGTGCCACCTATCTGGATATCGGTTTGCAGGTGGACGGCGTCATAGCCCTGCGCCAGAGGATAGAGCAACTCCCGCAGCCAGAGAGGCTCGTTCTTATCGTACCGGTTGCGCAGTCTGTCGCGCACCAGGAACTGCTGTACGGTGAAGTGTGAGGCCAACCTGATTACGTCCGCGAAGGTCAGCTTGCCCAGCCAGTCGTTATTGTAGCGAATCGAGGTCTTCTCCCGGTCGAGTATCTTGAAAGCCTGCTCCGCGTAAGTCAGGGCGTTTTGCTCTATCAGTTCGGTGAGCGGCATGGAGCGTTCCTCGTCACGGTCACTGGGGTCACCGATAAGGGTTGTGAAGGTTCCTATCAGGAAAGTGACGTCGTGGCCGAACTCCTGGAACCATCGCAGTTTACGCATCGTGATAGTGTGACCGAGGTGAATATCCGGGGCAGTGACATCATAGCCACAGTACACCCGCAGCGGGCGGCCTTCCTTATCGGCTTCGGTAAGCCGCTGGCGCAGCTCCCGGGTCATCATCTCTTTAATCTGTTCATCACCATACTCGGCCCCGTGCATGAGAATGGCGACCTGTTCATCTACAGACTTCAGTTTCACTCACCTCTTTCCCGAGTGCTTGCGCAATCTCTTTCACTTCTCAGATTCTATCACCTGCTGCGATGTCTATCAAACCGGCAGACTCGGGAAGGGCCGGTATTCCAGGTGTATCACGGGCGATAGCTGACAGTGGTCGCCCGATGGTCTACGCTCAACCTGATGAATAAATAAAGGCAGCCCTCGATAACGCTGCCTTTGGCTACTGTCCGGTGAAGTGAGGCGGTCTCTTCTCGAAGAACGCCGTAATCCCCTCCTGCGTGTCTTCGAGGGTGTAGCTGCTGCGTACTGCCACGGAGTGGCGTGCCGCCAGGTCATAGGCCAGGTCCATCTGCACCGCCATTTGTTCCTTGATAACGGCAATCGATTTCGTGGCCGCCGTGGCCAGCTTCCCGACGATACCCTCGACCGTGGCTGTGAGTTCTTCCTCGGGTACTGCCCTGTAGACGAGTCCGATGCGTTCTGCTTCCTTGCCGGATATACGCTCGGCCAGGAGCATCATTGCCAGCGCACGCCCGTACCCGACGGCACGGGGTAGCTGGTAGGTGATACCGGTGGCGGCATAGAGGGCGCGGTCGGTGCGGGGGTCGCCGAGCTCAGCGGTCTCGGTGCATATCCTGATGTCGCAGGCCAGCGCCATGTCCAGACCCATCCCCAGGGCATAACCGTGGATAGAGACCACCACGGGCCTGGGCAGCGTCCGCAGTGTCCTGATGAGGGCTTGCTGGGGCAGGACAGCCGCGCCTGGCTTCAAGCCCTTCCAGCGTGGGCTGGTCGGCTGCCCCATGCCTCCCATGTCGTCCCCGGAGCAGAAGCCGGAACCTTCCCCACTGATGACGACAACGCGGCAGTCATCGTCGTTCGGGACCGGTTCCAGTGCGTCCAGGATTTGGTTAATGGCCTCATGGTCCAGAGCGTTCCGGCGCTCCGGTCTGTTCAGACTGATGCGAAGCACCGGTCCGTCCCGGCGTACAATTACCTCCGGCATTTTGTCCCTCCTTCTGTCGTGGCGTTGGATGGTCCGGCGGACAGGTTCGGCTTCTCTAAGCAGGGTCTCTCGCTGCTTTCATGCCCTCTCTGAGGGCACGTTTGTTCAGGGCCAGCAACTGCTCCCTGCCCCGACCGGCCAGCCTGTTTTCCAGCACCCTGTCGATAGCCTCCGGGCTGAGGACGCCGGTCGTTTCGATGTATGCCCCCAGCAGGAGGAGATTCACCACCTGGGCATTACCCAGCGCTACCGCCCTTTCAACGGCGGGTATGTAGAGAGTCGTGATGTCGTCACGCCCCATCTTCTCCGACAGACCGGTGCTTTCCACTATTGCAATACCGCCGGGCTGGACCCTGTTCTCAAACGGTCCGGCCTGGCTGGTCTCCATGATGATAACTGCCTGTGCCAGGGACAGCATCGGTGAGGCGATAATATTATTGGAAAGGATAACGGTACATTCACAGGGCCCTCCCCTCATGGTACTAGCGTAGGAAGGGAACCAGAGTACGTTACGGTATTCTGTCATTCCTGCCTGTGCCAGCAGCAGTCCGGCCATGAGTACGCCCCGACCGCCTACTCCGGCCATTATCACGTCATGCCTCATTGCTCCCGTTCTGTTCACGGACTTCTCCTGTCGGCCGTCATTGCTCCCCGCCACTATCCTTGAAGATGCCCTCGGGGTACTCGGGTAGCATCTTGTCCTCCATCCACTGGATTGCCTCCAGAGGCGTCATATGCCAGTTGGGAGGACAGGCGGAGAGCAGTTCCACGAAGGTCAGACCGGCTTCACCAAGCTGTCTCTGGAAAGCAGTCTTGAGATAGCTCTTGGCCCGAAGGTAACCTGCCGGTGTGAAAGGGGCGGCGCGCGCTGTGAAGGCTACTCCCTGCATCCCGACGAGGAGTTCCGGCAGGTGTATGGGGTAGCCCTGGCCGGCATTACGGCCGTGAGGGGTGGTGGATGTGACCTGGCCCATGATGGTGGTCGGGGCAAGCTGTCCCCCGGTGGTCCCGTAGTTCGCGTTATTGACCATAATGATGGTTATCTTCTCGCCCCGTGCGGCGGCGTTGAGGACATAACCACCACCGATGGCGGCGCAGTCGCCATCACCCTGAATAGTGAAGACGAGGGGCTTTCCGTAAAGGGCGTGCTTGATGCCGGTGGCCACTGCCGGGGCTGCGCCGTGAGCACAGTTGGCACCGTCGATGTTAATGCTGGCGAAGAAGCCGAAGCTGCACCCGACACCGGCAACGCCGACGGCTCTACCCGCCAGGTCCATCTCTTCGAGCACCTCGCAGACCAGCTTCTCCACGATAGGGTGGTGACAGCCGGGGCAGTGCCCCCAGCCGTACCCCAGTTTGAGTTCAGGTTTTGTGTAGACCAGCTCTTTCTTCTCTGTCATGAAACCTTCTTTATCTCATCAAGGACGCGGTTGGGGAGAATCATGCCGCCATCCGTGGGCAGGTGCCGGTCGAGGATACCCAGGAAGTGTACCTGGCTCTTGCCCTCGACGGCGTATCGGACATCGTCAACCAGCTGACCGAGGCTGTCTTCTACGACAAGGAACTCTGTACCGGATGCCGCTTTCTGGCGGATTACATCGGTAGGAAATGGCCACAGGCTGATTGGCCGGAGCAGGCCGGTACTGATGCCTTCTGCGCGCGCCATGTCCACTGCCTCCTGGCACACTCGCGCCGTCGAACCGTAAGCTACCATGAGCAACCGGGCGTCTTCGATGCGGTAGATCTCATATCTCACCTCGTCGGCAGACATGGCCTGGTATTTCTCTTCAAGCCGCTGGAGGAATGCGCCGTAGCTGGTGTACGGCAGCACCGGGATGACACCTCCCTGACCGCAGGAGATGAAGTTGTGAGTCTCAGCATCGCGCTCTCCCATGCCCCGGATGGTCCAGTACTTCTCCGGCAGGGGGTCGAATTCTATTGTGCTCCTCTCCAGGGGCTCGGCCATCTGTCCCAGGATACCGTCACCGAGGACCACCACCGGGTTACGGTACTTATCGGCCAGGTGGAAGGCAAGCTGGACCAGATCGTGGCACTCCTGCACGCTGGCCGGGGTCAGTACTATCGTCTTGTAGCCTCCCTGGCCACCACCCCGTGTCGCCGAGAGGTAGTCCATCTGGGCGTGACGCGTGGTGCCCTGTCCCGGACCGCCGCGCTGCATGTTCACGATGACGCAGGGCAGCTCGGCGTTGGCCAGTTGGGACATCCCCTCCTGCATCAATCCCCATCCGGCGCCGGATGTGGAGGTAATGACGCGGACTCCGGCGGCGGCTGCTCCGTAGAGCATGGCTGCCGACGCGGCTTCACTTTCCGATTGAACAAACACTCCACCGATTTCAGGGAGTTCCCTTGCGAAGAAATCGGTTATCTCGTTCTGAGGGGTGATTGGATAGCCGAAGAAGTGACGGCAGCCGGCGCTTATCGCCCCCCAGCCGATAGATTCGTTTCCCTGTACCAGTATCCTCTCGGGCACGTCAACAAACTCCTCAAAGGGTGGCGTTAGGCAGAGGGCGTCTCTGCCTCAACGTACCTGTACACGTCTATTGCGAATTCAGGGCACATCCAGCCGCAGATACTGCATGCGTTGCACTTGTCCGGCTCGGTGAAAACGGCAAGCAGGTATCCCTGCGGACTGAACCTGTCTCCGGGAATGGCAATGCAGCTTTGAGGGCAGAACCTGACGCAGTAACCGCAGCCCTTGCACAGTTGCTCGTTTATCGCAATTTCACCCCTGGACAATGGCCGCTCTCCTCTTTCCGTTCTTTCCCGTAGATACCCCACGGTGTATCTATTGGGGGTTATTATTTATCTGCGCTGTGCAGAGTCTAACACCACTGTCCTGCTTCGTCAACACCAGTGTGGAGTGAGTAAAGAGGGAGCCGGAATGCCTTTGTGGTCTTTACAATTCCTTCTGTAGCGGGATACAATTGGGACGAGTGCCGGGGAACCAAGGAGGCGATATGGTTAAAGTTATGCTGGCTGTATTTCTTATTGCATGTCTCGTACTAGCTGCTTGTCAGACAGTCCTGCCCACTCCTCTGCTGGAGGTCGTCGACCAGAGTACCGAGGACGCCATAATCACATTCCGGGTGGTTATTGATAAACCGGGCTGGCTGATACTGCGCCCGACTACGTCTGCGGGAGAACCGGATACCAGTGCCGAGATTGCCCGTGCCTACCTTCCCGAGCAGGGAGAGTACGCCAGCATTGACATGGCAGTTGGGGGTACGGTCATCAGTGATATCGATATTATCGGAATGCTCTACTACGATGACCCTGCGGACGAAGCCTTTACCTTTTCGCCGGGTGGCGACGATGACCCGCCGGTCAGTGTGGAGGATGAGGTGCTAAGGGTGTCTTTCTCCATGCAAGGATTATCACCATATATTGAAGTGGATACCACCAGTGCCGCGGGAGGTACTGTCACAATAAAAGCCTGCATCGATAAGCCGGGGTGGCTGGTGCTGCATACGGTGACACTCGGGGGAGAGCCGGACACTTCGACTGTGCTTGCCATCACACCTCTGGCTGATGCCGGTGTCTATCCCGGTTTTGAAGTAACGCTATCAGCCACGCCGGCACGCTCCTATTATGCAGTCCTCTACTACGATGACCCGGCGGATGGCGA
>DAOUVG010000168.1 GCA_030667735.1 Dehalococcoidales bacterium | reverse complement strand
TATTACACCTCACTGGGGTGTTGGCGTCGGAACGCGGACTCCTCAAGCAGATGAATCAGGGCATGAGTAAGTATATCACGAGCGCCCTTGACTCCCGTAGTGCCCGACGCTGAGATGAAGCAGGTTGCTGGTAGCACGGGGGCGCTGAGTGAGGTATAGCTTTAACTCCACTCCTGGACGGTCACGCTGGCCGGGCTTTAGTCGGGCAGACAGCTAAAGGTGCTCTACCTGTAACCCGGAGGCGAGCTTCCCAATGTCGTCCACCGGGAAGGCGCGGGGTCCCAGAACGGTACATTTCAGGGAGGCCGCTGCCACGGCGAACCGTGCGGCTTCCTCCAGGCTCCAGCCATTGAGATAGCCATAGGCAAACCCCGCCGAGAAGGTCGCCCCGGCGGCACAGCCGTCCACCACGGTAACCTTCGGACTCCATACCCGCAGAGCCTCATCACCGCGCATAGCGAAGCAACCGTCCCCTGCCATCGTGACCAGCACCGTCTCCACCCCTGTCTCCAGCACCGTCCGTGCCACGGTCTCCGGGTGCTCTTCTCGTTGCGCGGCATCAGTGACCACCTGGCAGATAGAAACGCCACGGGTGTACCGCCTGAGGATGTCCGGGTCCTGGTGCCCGTACTCCAGGTTGAGGAAGACCGGGATTCCCTGTTCTATCGCCTTCTCCACAGGCCGCAGGATGTGTTCACCATCATACCAGTCCACGTAGAGCAGGCGGGCTCCATCGAGAAGGGAGAGGTCGGCAGTGTCCAGGGTGGCCAGTACCTCCGGTTTGCGCTCCCAGAAGTAGGTGCGTGCTCCCGTGGGGTCGGAGATATCTACCTCGAAGGGTGTCGTGATGTCTGCGGAAAGCCGGACTTCACCCAGAACACCGAGCTCCCTGAGTCGGTCCACCATCCGCCGACCGGTGGCGTCATCCCCCAGGGTGGTGCCGATAAGCGCACTCCGCACGCTCCACTGCTGCAGCAGGCAGGCAACGATGGCGGCATCGTCGAAAACGAACTCCCCGGATTCCCTGACGGACATACCGGTATTGTGCTGCGGGAAATCGTCCACCACCAGCACCAGTGCCGGGATTATCATCCCGAAGCAAACAACTTCGGCCACCGGCACGGTTTCGATTCGTTTATCGGACATGTGTAATTATCCAATCCGTGGAATGCCCCACCTGTGTCGCGCATTCCCGCCAGCGGTGGGGACAGAAGTACCTTCGGTCAGTAGACCTCTTCCAGCAGGAATTGAATGGTCCTGGTCAGAAACAACCTGGTAACCCTCATCATCTCGATATACTGGTTTCTCGTGAAATGGATATTAGTCCCGTGGCTCTGCCGCTTCACGAAGTTATGGAGTTCCTTCAACTCATCATAGGTCGTGCCAACCTGCCTGTGGAACAACTTCCAGTCTTTCTTGCCGATATTCTGGAAATCGTCCTTCTCGCAGACAAGCCTTGCCAGAGTTTCGATTGCCCGGTAGAAGAGGTAGGGCGAGTCCTGACAGTAGACCATGCCCTGGTTGAAGTCTCTTATGGCATATCGCAACTGGGCGCTGTCGCTGATGACATCGAAAAGCTCTTTCTCATCGTGGCCGAGGTCCTCAACCGGTGGAGCCTTTTCCGGCATTACGCGCAGAACCAGGCCGGCATCCTTCCAGTAGTTCTCAATGGTATACGATGTGCCGACACCTGCGGTAACTGTCTGGGTCAGTGCCAGGTTGTCCATGATATAACCGGCTATTCTGAGCACCTCATCATCAAGCATCTCCTCCTGCAGGCCTTCAATCCTCACGAAAACGTGCCCGCCGAGTATTGTGCCTTCGCAGGAAAGCTCACCGGTCACCAGCCGGATACTCTCAGACATGCTGGAGAAGTAGCCGGGTAGTTCTCCATTCGACAGTCTTATGGTACCAGAGACCATCGCCATCTCCCGTTACCCCCTTTTCTCTCCGGTCAGTACTAGGGGATTATATCACACTTATCTGTCCCTCTTGTTCTGTTATACCGCAGCCCCGGACACAGGCTATCCTGACCAGGGACCTGTCCGGGAACGGAGCGTGCCATGAGAGCTACCTTCCTCGGCTCTTTCCCCCGGAGGTCCCGTGCTTCCTGCCGGTGGCGCGGGGCGATACGTGGTGAATCTAGCAGGGTGCTGAAAAAGGGAAGTCCAGAGGGGGCACCCCTCTTCCGAGAGGGGCCGAAGCCCCTTGTCTGCTCTCTCTCCTTCCCCTTGGTAAAGGGAAGGAGAAGGCGCCCCATCTTGGGCCGCACGGGGATGGTCGAAAGGGTTTTTCATCACCCTGCTAGGCCTGGGGGAAAATGGGCCGGTACCGGCGTGCTTCGGACACCACCTCATCCTGCTCCTGCTCATCGAGAGCACGCAGCCTCTCTGCTGCATCGATCAGCAACGGCCACAGGGACAGGTCACCGGGCATCGCCGCCGTGGTAACCCCCTGGCCGAGAGTATACCAGAGGCACTTATCGATATCCTCCTGCCGGTTAAAAGGCTCGTACCAGGTGCGGTGCATGTGCATCGGTCCCTGCCAGGGTTGCCTGGCCACGGACTTGATGGCAATCGTGCCCACATCTTTCTGCTGAGCCTGCTCAAGAAGAATGGAGAAGTCCGTGTAGTCGTTCCGGTGAGCTGCCAGCACGCGGCTCAGCGGGAATAGCACCGTGTCGAACTGGAAACGCTGGATGGCATCCACCAGGACAAACGGACGGTGACCCGTGATGCCGATGTGCCGCAACAGCTTCTGTTCTTTCGCTTCCAGTACGGCTTCGAGGGCGCCTCCCGGACCGAGTACCACGTTCAGTGTCTCAACATCATTCACGCCGTGAAACTGGAACAGGTCGAAGTGGTCCACCCGGAGCCTGTCCAGGGACTGCTTGATACTCTCCCACGCCCCGGCCTTGCTTCTTTCGCCGGTCTTGCAGGCGAGGAAGACACTGTTACAGTGCTTTTCCAACCAGGGCCCGAGGCGTATCTCGGCCTGCCCGTAGCTCGGCGCTACGTCGATGTGGTTTATTCCATGTTCGACGGCCAGTTCGATGGCGGCCTCAGCCTCAGCTTCAGTAACCTGCCATAAGGCAGCGGCACCGAAGGTAAGTACGCTGCTCAAGTGTTCCGTTTTACCCAGTCTTCTATTCTCCATGATGCGCTCCTTTCTGTCTGTTTCCTACTGCTCTGTTATACCGGAACTCTGCTATCGGTCTGCCGGTTCCCGGATTAGAAGACCGATTCAGGTTAGTTACTACGACATGGGGACAGGAGAGATGCTATCACTCTTACGCGGTGCCCGCAGCAGGAGGACAAAGAATAGTGCCAGGACTGACAGACCGCCGGCCACCAGGAAAGCAATCACATAGCTCCCGCTGACATCGAATAGATAGTCGCCCAGAATCGTCCCCATTGAACAGCCGGTAGCCCAGCCAACCCCGATGACACCCATAATCACGCCCACCGACCGCAGGCCGAAGTACTCCGCCACCATTGCCGTCAGCGGCGGTGCCGCTCCGCCGTTGCCAAAGCCAAAGAGGGCGGCGACTGCGAAGAGCATCCAAAGCTCCGTGCTCACTGCGAAGATGAAGAGGGCGATTGTCCCGAGGGCCATAAACAGGAACAGGCTGAACCTGCTCCCGCACCGGGTAGCGACGGCACCGACAAACAGCTTGGACAGGATATTGGCGCCACCCATGACCGTAAGTACCAGCGCTGCCGAGGATGCTGTTATGCCTGCGTCCGTTGCGTAGGCGGCTATGTGAATGCCGGCCATGAAAAGGGTGGTGGCCACGGTGATATTAAGGCCCACCAGCAGCCAGAAGGTGGGGGTACGGACCGCCTCAGTGAGCGACCACTCGTTAGCCTGTACTGCCGTAGCGGTGTCACTGATGACCGGGTTATCCTCAGGGCCGGTGTCGGCAGATGGTAGGCCGGTACCTTCCGGACTGTGCTTTGCCGGTATTGCCGCCGGTATCACGATACCCCAGGTCATGACCGCCAGAACGAGATAGGCGGTACGCCAGTCATTCGCCCCGATGATTAAGGTTACCAGGGGCGGCATCACCATCTGTCCCAGACCTATTCCGCCGGTGACGATTCCCAGTGCCAGCACGCGCTTGTCGCTGAACCATCGGGAGACTGTTGCCATTATCGGAGTCCAGGTGGCGCTGGTATTCACCGCTATCACCGCGAACCCGGCATACAGATGCCAGAGGTCACTGGTACCGGAGAGTATCAGGTAACCCAGACCGCCGAGCAGCCCGCCGACGGCAAGCACTATCCGCGGACCGTATCTGTCCGTCAGTGCACCCATCAGCACGGCGAGCAGCCCGCTCACCCAGAGCGATACGGCATATGCCCCCGAGGTAGATGTCCGTGCCCAGCCAAACCACTCTGACAGGGGCTTCAGGAAGACGCTGAAGGAGAAACTGGCACCGTAGACCATGGCCATCACCAGGGTCATGGCAGCCAC
>DAOUVG010000046.1 GCA_030667735.1 Dehalococcoidales bacterium | reverse complement strand
GGAAGTGATGGCCCGGTTCCCGGTGTACAATCACAACGCCTTCGGCAACTGCACCAACGTCGGTAAAACCAAAACCTACGGTACCGAGGTCTACGTCAACGAAGAGGTAATGAAGTGCGACCTTAAGATTGCCATCGGCTCGGTGGTCCCCCACCCGATGAACGGCTTTGGTGGCGGCGGAAAGATAATCCTGCCCGGGGTGACGTCTTTCGAGACCACCCGGGATAACCATATTTCTTTCTATCAGATGATGGCACAGCAGCGAGATAAACGCATTGCCGGCATGGGTCTCTTCGATGAAAACCTGATGCGCATGGACATCGAAGAGGCGGCCACTCTCTCCGGCCTGGACTTCATGGTAAATTGCCTGATGAATAGCTGGGGCGAAACTGTGGCCGTTTTTGCCGGTGCCCTGATACCATCGTACGCTGCCGCAGTCGAGGCAGCCAAGCCACACTACCTGACACCCGGTACGCAGGATATGGACGTTGCCATTGCCAACACCTTTACCAAGTCCAACGAGGGCTTCATCGGCGCTGCCATCGCTTATCGCGCCGTCGCACCCGGCGGCGATGTCGTCCTTATCGCCAATGCCCCGGACGGCCAGGTGACCCACTACCTGCTCGGCCCGTTTGGTAATTCCAGCTTTGGACCACTGCGGCAGGCAGGCAGGGTACCCTCGCACGTAGGCCGTCTGATTGTCTTCACGGAGTACCCTGACTTATCCAGCAGGAGCTGGTTCGGAGAATCGGACAAGGTCCACTTCGTGCATAAGTGGGATGAAGTTCTGGGAATGCTGGAGAAGTCCCACGGCACCGGTACCAGGGTTGCCGTGTATCCCAGCGCCGAAATCCAGTACCTTAATGAGTAGTAGAATGAATGATAGCACCGTTCGTGAGTTTACCAGCAGTAGCGATACCCTCCGGGTATACAGTGGGGACAGGTTGCTCTTTTCCTCGGAAAAGGAACGTCTCCTGCCACTGATGGAATACATCGAGACTTGCGCCCCTTATGAGAAGGACGTAACCGTCCTGGACCGGGTAGTCGGTAATGCCGCGGCGTTTCTGCTGGTGAAGATACTCTGCCGTGAAACCTACGGTGAACTGGGCAGCGAGTTTGCCGCGAAGACACTGAAACACCTCGGTATCAGCTACCGGTTCGACGAGACGGTCCCCCATATTATGAACAACCAACAGAACGGCATGTGCCCGATGGAGGAGCTTTCACTCGGCAAGACCCCGGACGAGTTCTACCAGGCACTCAAGGAACGGCTCTCAGGCCAGTAGGGCAGCGGAGGAGATAGTCATGGCCTTGAAAACGGCGGAGCAGTACTACGACAGCCTGCGGCAGATGACTCCGACTGCCTACATTCTGGGGGAGAAGGTGGCCGATATCACCAGCCACCCCCTGACGAAGGGGCAGATAGCCGCGGTGGCGCAGACCTTTGCCCTTGCCCACGACCACGAAGGCAGGGAGTTGCTCGTAACCCACTCGGACCTCGTCGGAGAGGAAGTCAGCCGTTTTGTTGCACTCTATGGAAGCATCGACGACCTCCTGACCAAGGTCAGGATGCTCAAGTTCCTCTCTCAGCGGACGGGTACCTGTTATATGCGGTGTACCGGACTGGACGCCCTGAATGCCGTCGGCGTGGTAACCTACGATATCGATGCCAAGCACGGCACCAACTACCGCGAGAGGTTCCTGGAGTACCTGAAGTACGTCCAGAGGAACGACCTCGTCGTCTGGAGCGGGGTCACCGATGTCAAGGGAGACCGGTCGCTCCGCCCTTCGGCACAGCCCGACCCGGATATGTACCTGCGTATTGTTGACCGGAACGATGACGGCATTATCGTCCGTGGGGCCAAGGCACACCAGAGCGGCTCGCTGTGTGCCAACGAGGGGCTGATACTGCCCTCCCGGGAGATGCGCGAGAATGACAAGGACTACGCGGTCGCCTTCTCAACGCCCGCCGACGCCGAAGGTATCATTCATGTCTACGGTCGCGGTACCCTCGAAGCCAGGGAAATGGAGGGAGTCGACCTCGGCAACGTCGACTTCGGTAAGTTCTGCCCGATGGTTATCTTTGACAACGTATTCGTGCCCTGGGAAAGGGTTTTCATGTGCGGCGAGCACGAGTTTGCCGGGGCGATGGTGAGGCTTTTCGGAAGCTACCACCGCCACTCTCACGGGGGCTGCAAGTGCGGTGTTGGCGACGTCCTTATCGGGGCGGCAGCCGCGGTCGCCGAATACAACGGCGTGCCCGATGCCTCCCACATCAATGCCAAGCTTGTCGACATGATAAAGACTGTCCAGACGATGTATGGCTGCTGTCTGGCCGCCTCGATAGAGGCCAAAGAGAGTGACTCCGGCATATATCTGGTGGACAGCGTACTGGCAAATACATCCAAGCTCTATGAAGGCAAGGAGTACCACGAGGTAATCCGCCTCCTGGTGGACATTGCCGGGGGACTGGTGGCTGACATGCCCTCGGAGAAAGACCTGCGCAATCCGGATATCGGACCCCTTGTTAAAAAATACCTGAAGGGGGCGGAAGGTGTACCGGTGGAGGACAGGATGCGCATGTTCCGCCTCATCGAGAAGCTAGCCTTCGAGACCAGGGATATTGTCTCCAACATCCACGGCGGCGGCTCACCGGAAGCGCACCGGATGACGCTGCTCCGCGACACGGACCTCGAACCCAAGAAAAAGCTGGCCAGGAAACTGGCCGGTATCAAAGAAAATAAATAGAGGGTATTGTTGATGGATTTCACTCTGTCTGAAGAACAGGAAATGCTCAGGAAAACCGCCCGTGACTTTCTCGAAGAGAAGTGCCCTAAGACGCTGGTCAGAGACATGGAGAGCGACGAGAAAGGCTATCCACCCGCACTCTGGAAGGAGATGGCGGGACTGGGCTGGATGGGGCTGGCGTTCCCGGAGAGCTTCGGCGGTAGCGGTATGAGCTTCCTTGACCTTGCTGTTCTGCTTGAGGAAACGGGGCGGGCCTGTCTGCCCGGCCCCTTCCTGTCCAGCGTGGTCCTCGGTGGCCTGACCATTCTTGATGCCGGTAACGAGCGACAGAAACAGGAATACCTGCCGGTAATAGCCAGCGGTGAGAAGGTCTTCACCCTTGCCCTCACCGAGGCTGCCGCCGGTTACGACGCTGGCGCAATCAACGTGACGGCTACCGCTGACGGCAGCGACTACCTGATTGACGGTACCAAGCTATTTGTCCCCGATGCCAACGTTGCCGACTACCTGCTCTGTATCGCCCGCACCGGCCAGCCAACGGATACGGACGAAGGACTCACCGTCTTCATCGTGGACGCCGGTAGTCCCGGAATCAGCCACTCGCTCCTGAATACAATATCCGGCGACAAGCTGTGCGAGGTTACGTTTGACCGGGTGAAGGTGAGTGCGGAGAACATCCTCGGTGAGCCCGGCCAGGGATGGGACATCGTGCAGAGGACAATCCAGCGTGCCGCAGTGGCCAAGTGCTGTGAGCTGGTGGGGGTTATGCAGGGAGCGCTGGAATTGACCCTCGATTACGCCAAAGAGAGACGGCAGTTTGACCGGCCGATAGGCAGCTTCCAGGTCATCCAGCACTTCTGTGTCGATATGGCTACCGATGTCGATACGACAAAGTTCGGCACCTACCAGGCAGCCTGGGCGCTCAGTGAAGGGCTACCCTGCGCGAAAGAGGTATCAGTCGCCAAGGCCTGGGCGGGCGAGGCCTATGACCGCGTGGTCACACTGGCACACCAGATTCACGGTGCCATCGGTTGTACCATTGACCACGACCTGCAGTTCTACACCAAGCGGGGCAAGGCAGCACAGCTCAGCTTCGGTGGTGGTGATTTCCATCGGGAGATAGTCGCTCAGTGTATGGGACTATGATTTCCCGGTATATGCCTCAAGCTTTGCCAGGACCTCACTGATGGTCTGCTCTGCGGTGGAAGCTCCTCCGGTGACGCCGATGCGACGGTACTCCTGAACCCAGGCAGGCTTGACCTCGTCCGCCGTTTCAATCAGGCGTGTTGTCGTTGCCCCCGAACACAACTCGGCAAGGTGGTTGGTATTAGCGCTGGTATGGTCGCCGGTGACCAGCATCAGGTCCACCCTGCTTGCCAGGTCCATGGCTGCCGCCTGCCGTCGGCGGATATCGTGGCAGATGGTGTCGATAACCCGTAGCTCGGAATCCTTGGCGAGGACTAAACCGAGTAAATCCTTCGTGAACCCGATGAAATGGTCCGGTATCTGGGTGGTCTGGGCCAGGACTCCGAGACGGCGCGGTAGAGGCTCAAACGATGCCAGCGAGCCTGCATCCAGTGTGGCCATGCCTACATTATTCGCCCACCCCAGAATGCCCTTCACTTCAGGGTGGTTGGCATCACCGTAGATGATTACCAGAAAACCGGACCTTGCCAGCCGCTGGGCAACCTTCTGAGCACGAAGCACAAAAGGGCAGGTGGTATTCACTATGGTGAGTTGTCGGGACCGGAGTTCCTCCTCTACCCGGGGACTGATTCCGTGGGCACCGGTAACCACGATGTCGCCACGTATATCATCGATACCGCTGGCCACTCTGACACCGATACCGGACAGTCTCTGTAGTACCTGCCGGTTATGCACCAGCGCTCCCAGAGTTTCCACACTGCCCCGTTCCCGGGCAACCCTCTCCAGGATATCAATCGCCCGCCTGACTCCGAAGCAGAACCCTATCTCGCCTGCCTTTTCGATTTTCAGCGTCATCCGGTTTTCCCACCCGCATAGATGCCCCGGTACTCGGCGGGTAACACTTCAGCAATATGCTCCATGATGTATTGGGTGCATTCCGTCCGGTCCACCTTACCATTAGCCGGAGGAGGATGGAAGGGCCGTCCGATATTGACCGTCAGCCGCGGGCGGCGCAGCACGCTCCATATACCACTGACCCGTTCTGTGCCGGTGATGCCCACCGGCAGTATGGGAACCCCGCTGCGTAGCGCTATCAGTGTGACACCGTCAGAGGCACGCTGAAGCTGCCCGTTCCGACTCCTCTGGCCCTCGGGAAACACTATCAAAATACCACCGTCCGCCAGTGCTTTCTCGGCAACACGCATGGCCTGCCTGTCCAGCCTGCCACGGTGGACAGGAAAAGCACCCAGGCCGGACATCAAATAGCTTGACACCCGGGAGCGGAAAAGCTCCTCCTTGGCCATTATTTGTGCATATCGCCCCAGGCTGACACTGAGCATGGGAGGGTCAAGCACGGTCATATGGTTGGCGACCACGATGACCGGACCCTTGCGAGGAACATTCTCCTTGCCCTTGACCTCCCAGCGGCTAAGGAGAAACAGAAGTATCCTGACTGATGGGCAACAGATACGATAAATCCAGGGCACTACCCTGCCTCCACTGTAAATCAAGCAATCGCGACTACCGGTACTCCGGTAGCGATGACTGCCAAATTATACCCGATGATTCACCCTGAGGCAAACAGATTACGCGCCGCCAAAGTCAGCAGTGTGTCCCCTGGTGCTCCGGATTGATGCCTGCCCTTCTCGCTGTGATATAATGTAGGCAGCCCGAATCAACTACTCGCCGGTGGACACAGTTATGGTGGAATCTCAGTCTCACCAACAGACTAACTCCGGAGCTACGGTTCTCTACCTTGGCCTTGGCTCAAACATGGGTGACCGCCGGGCCAATCTGGATAAGGCACTCGATTTGCTCTCGCAGAGGGTAGAGGTACTGGAGGTCTCCTCGATATACGATACCGAGCCGGTGGGTAATGTCAATCAGCCCCGCTTCCTCAACCTTGTCTGCAAAGTCCGTACCCGTCTGGCACCAATAGGATTTCTCACCCTGACCAAGGGAATCGAGTCCAAGCTGGGTCGGAGACAGGGCGAGCCCAATACACCCCGGCCGCTCGATATCGATATTCTCTTCTTCGGGGAACAGGTTATGGACACCCCCAAGCTGGTCATTCCCCATCCCAGGCTGGTAGAGAGGGCTTTCGTCCTGGTCCCCCTGGCAGAGATAGCCCCGGACCTGGTGCACCCGGTGAGCAGCAAGACCGTTCGGCAGATGCTGGAGTCCTTGCAGAAGGGTGTACAGGGTGTCTTTAAGTGGGAGGAGGGCCAGCAGTAACCTGTGTATACGATATCCGTTGAGCAACATTTTGATGCCGCCCACTACCTTCGCGGTTACCAGGGCAAGTGCGAGGCGCTGCATGGACACCGCTTCGGCGTGGTGGCTCGCCTGGAGGCCGCTCAGATTGATGATATCGGTATGGCCTATGATTTCACATTGCTGAAGCAGCACCTGGGTGAAATCCTCGGTCGTTTCGACCACACCTGCCTCAATGACGTGTCGCCGTTTGACGAGATAAACCCATCATCAGAGAACATCGCGGCCACCATCTATCAGGAACTCAGGCCGAAACTGGCCGGGGCGCCGGTTTCCATAGCCTGTATCGAGGTGTGGGAATCACCCCGGAGCGGTGTGTCCTACCGACCTGACTGAAGCTGATTGTCCTCAGTGGAGGCCAACCGGACGCCTATTCCGGCGGCAGCAGGTTGGGAATCGTTTCTTCAATCGGGTAGCGGACATCACACTTTGCACAGTACAGGCTGCCGGTGACAATCTCCTTCTCGTTCTCCTCTTCCACGGTAAGCTCAAGCTCTCCCTTGCACACCGGGCAGACCAGGATGTCCATCAACTCTCTCTTCATGGGCTGATTATACCACACTGCTGTCTGACGTAGAAATAACCGCAGAAGCTTTTCCAGGCAGTGCTCTCGTTCGGACAGAATCGGCAGTCAACAGGTGTTGTTAGCTGGTCAGACTACCACACAATAGCACCCGGATTTCACACCAGCTCTATCATGGCGCTCAGAAATCCAGCAACACCGGTCTACGGTACAGGTAGATGATAAAACTCACAGGCAATGTAAGTCCCCTTACCGGGGACGTCGTCATTGCGAGCGCAGCGAAGCAATCTCGGTATCCCTCTGGATTCTTCGCTCTGCTCAGAATGACAGAGAAAAACGGGGAGTCCGGAGGGACTCCCCCTGTTCAGCACCCTTTCAGATGACGCCCTCGCTCTCCAGCGCACCAAGCTCCGCTTCGGTCATTCCCAGCACATCGCTCAGGATGTCCCGTGTGTGCTCTCCGAGGTCCGGCGAAGCCCGCTCCACGCTGGTGGGCGTCCGACTGAACCTGAAGGGCGTATTCACCACCTTGAAAGCGCCTGCCTCGTGGTGCCGCACTTCAGCAATCATGTTTCTGGACTGTATCTGCGGGTCTTCCGCGACCTGGGCGATGTTGTTGACCGGTCCACACGGTATGCCCACCTTCTCCATCTCCTCCACCCACTCCCCGGTGGTCCTGGCCTTCATCGCCTCGCTCAGCACAGGTTCAAGTGCTTCGTAGTTCTGGGTGCGCAACCAGCCGTTCCGGAAGAGCTCGTCATCCATGATATCAAGTCGCTCAATAGCGGCACAGAACAGTGGCCACTGGTCCTTGATACCACCCCTGAGAGCCACGGCAACATGGCCATCCTTCGTCGGAAAAGTCTGAAACGGCGCGATAACCGGGTGCCTTGTGCCCAGGGCATGCGGTATCTCGCCGGTATTGAGATAGCGGACAAAGGCGTTTTCCTGGACCGTCACCTGGCAGTCCAGCATGCTTATATCCACAAGCTGCCCTTTACCACTGACATTGCGCTCCTGCAAAGCCGCCAGTGTGGCGACACACAGGAAAAGTCCGGCAGCAATGTCGCCGTAAGATGCGCCCGGTCGTACCGGAGGTCCACCCTCCTCGCCGGTGATGCTCATAATTCCGCCCATAGCCTGGATAACAACATCGAAAGCCGGTTTATGAGCGTAAGGGCCGTACTGGCCAAAACCGGAACCTGCCACGTAGATGATGCCGGGATTGCACGCACTTACCTCATCGTAGCTCAAGCCCAGTTTCTCCATCGTTCCCGGCGTGTAGTTTTCGACAAGGATATCGGCGTTCTTGACCAGTTCAAGGAATACTGCTACTCCCCTATCCGTGGCCAGGTTGAGGGTGACGCTCTTCTTGCCGCGATTGAGACTGAGGAAATAGGTGCTCAGTCCACGGACAAAAGGACCGTTCCCCCGTGCAATGTCCCCCACCTCGGGTCGCTCCAACTTGATAACAACGGCACCCATGTCGCTCAACAGCATCGTCGAGAAAGGCCCGAACAGCACCTGCGTCATATCGAGAACCCTGATTCCCGCCAGCGGACCAGCCATGCTTCACCTCGCTTGTATTGATACTGCTCACTTTAGGTCACTGGCCCATCAGTGTCAAGATACCCCCGGCCAGTACCGGGCCACCATACACGCTCTCTTTCAGAGGTTCTATTCTCATTTAGTTGCTTTTAACTTCACAATTCGTGTCCATGACAGATAGCACTATTATGGACAAAAACATCTCAATGTCATAATCGTGCTATCCAAGCACCTAGCAATGTAAAGAGTCCCGTCCCGATTACAATGGCAATCAATTCTATCCAATGCCATTTCCTATCGTTTCGCTTACGTTCATCTTCTCTTTTCAACACCCATTCTCTATCCATCATCTCCCTATGCTCCTTTGGAGAAGC
>DAOUVG010000248.1 GCA_030667735.1 Dehalococcoidales bacterium | reverse complement strand
TCAGTAACGCCGCCAGCACCGCGGATTATAGCCTCCTTCGCAGTTGGATTAACCTCGCCATCAAACGCTACAATCCAGCGCAATCCACCTGCCGACTCTGGCGGGGCAGCTACCGCTCCACCCGCAAGACCCAGCAGCAAGGCTGTAATCAGCAGGCCTGTAAGCATTACTCTCTTCATCGTCGTGCACCTCCTCTTGTGCAATCAAATAGTAGTCCTTGCCCAACATGATAAACCTTCCACGGAAAAAGTCAATAGTACTTGCCACCCACCTGTCATTACTCCGGCAGCGAAGCCAGCAGTCCCATACCTAAAACCCATCGGTGCAAATCGGCCGGTAGCGAGTGTGCATTGTCCTGTCCCACATCGGCAGGGCATCCGGTTCGTTAGCCTCAAGGCGTGCCATTCGGGCGGCCTCGGTCGCGCTTATCTGGCCGAATACCAGCATCGCCAGGGTGCTGACCGGCATTACCACCTGCGGGGTCTCGCTGGTACGGGTGATTGAGCTTCCCGCCGGTGAGGTCTCCAGCTTCCACCGGCCCTGGTTCCATGGACAGAAGTCATCATTTATCTCAAAGGTGAGGACTGCCTCCTCATCATAGCAGCGACCCGGTAACGCCCGCTCGACATCAACGATACGCCCCAGGATACCGTCGCCGGAGGTCATTTTAAGCATTCTCGGCTCAAGCAGAAGGTGTGGCAGGGGGTCGTCCGATGGTACTCGTCCCCAGGTGATTCTTTCGATTATATCCATGTTAGCGAAGTAATCCCAACCTGCCCGGTACGCGGATGACGTCAACCAGGCCAGGTCACGGATACTGACAGAGTTGCCGGGCGCCTGAGCGCTTCCGGGCTGAGCCGTATAAATCAGGTAGCCCTGCGGCTCCCCGTCCTCCTCATAGACCACTCTATGCAGAAACCCCCCTGACGGCGGTGCCGCCAGTGCACTGGCGTACCACATCTCACGGCCACGGTGAATGAGCCCTGTTCTTTCTTCGCGGAAGCTCCGATAGAGATTCACCAGCAAGGGAAAGTCGTCATCACCCAGCTCACGAAACGTACCGGTTGCCGGACTGGGGAGCGCAAACTGAAGATACCGGGGTTCGATATTATAGGATACGTTCGTTGAGACCACGGCATAGCCATACCGCTGGTA
Source organism: Dehalococcoidales bacterium (assembly GCA_030667735.1). Classification (GTDB taxonomy): domain Bacteria; phylum Chloroflexota; class Dehalococcoidia; order Dehalococcoidales; family Fen-1064; genus DUES01. The sequence goes on along the minus strand of DAOUVG010000248.1, from coordinate 2,052 downwards.
GATGGCGGCCATCGATGCGAAGAGGATGGCTATTGCCCGTTCTCCCTGTTCGTGCAGCTGCTGGAAATAGAGTGCGGTTATCTTACGTAAATAACCACGACGACGGTAGACTGGTAATGTACCGACAGTGGTAACCGCGGCAACAGGAACAGCAATGCCGTTTAACCTCATCATGAACGGCCAGGCGGCAAAGGAGGTAGTCAGCTTATCGTCCTCGAAGGCACACAGGGTAAACTCGGGACGCATTCCGATGAAGGTATCCGGCTTCATCACCAGTGCGGTACCCGCAACACGCTTGAATTCATCAAGCTCCTCCGGGGTTATCGGACGTATCTCCACTGCCATGACTGTACCTCCTTCTTCAATACACCGTTGCTGAGATTGCTACCGAATAGATTAGTACCCGACCAGTCCCCAATAGTACCGCATACCGTTACCGGAGACAAGGATGCTAGATGCCCTCATCTGAGGAGGGGCTACATGCTGTTCTTCAGGTAGTCGAGCGCCCACTCAAAGGCATCCTCTTCTTCAGGGTCAAGCGTATAGTCCGGTTCAATCCCCTCACCTTCGATAACACGACCGCCGGGGGTGTACCAGCGGCCAACAGTGATATACAACCCCGAACCGTCAGAGAGCTGGCGCAAGATATTCACACTGCCCTTGCCGAAGGTAAGAGCACCGGCAACAACAGCCCTTCCGTGGTCCTGCAGTGCTCCGGCCAGCACTTCGCTGCCACTGGCGCTGTAGTTGTTCACCAGGACGACCATAGGCAGGTCAATCACCTCACCCCTGCGCTTTACCGACAATTCAGCTTTATTACCTTCATTATCGACCGTGGAGATGACCACGCCCTTCTCCAGGAATCGGCTGGCTACCTCAACCACGGAGGACACCAGTCCGCCGGGGTTGTTACGCAAATCCAGGATAATACCACTGGCTGTCTCTGCCGCCATATCTTCAAGCGCCGAAGACAGTTCATCACCGGTACGTTCGCTGAAGTTGGTAATGATAATATGAGCAATGTCCTCCTCCATCTCGAAGTGAACGCTGACCAGCTCTATTTCTCCCCTGATTATCTCAATTTCCACCGGCTCGGTCTCATCTTCATGCAGCACAAGCAGCTTCACCAGCGTATCCCGTGTGCCGCGGATACGGGATACGGCGTCCATGATGCTCATTTCGATGGTAGACTCACCGTCAATAGCCATTATGATATCACCCGACCGAATGCCCGCGTTGTCCGCCGGAGAACCGGATATTGGAGATATAATTACTATGTTGCCTTCGTCATATCCAACATAGGCACCAATACCCTCGAACTTTCCCGTCAGGTCGCTGGCGCTCATTTCGTAGGCATCAGCATCCATATAGGAGCTGTACGGGTCATCGATGGCGTCTACCATACCCTTGATAGCCCCCCTGAGCAGGGTCTCGGCGTCAAGCTTCTCCTGCTCGACATACTCCTCGTAGACGACTTCCCAGGCTTCTTTCAGCAGGCTGAAGTCCGGTCCGGACTCCGCTTCAGACTCCGTGAATACAGTGCAACCAGCGCCCGGGAGTAGCACGAGGCCCGTTATCAGTAGCAGGCTCGCAGCTATAATGGCCGTCTTCTTTAGCATTGCTCTCACCCTCCACCCAAGGTATGTATATTGAAACAAAGCAGGAATGAGCTTCCATTCCGGCAACGCACTATCGCTTCACTTCCACCGGGCCCGTCACAAATAGCCCGCGACCCTCAAGACACGGTGGGGAAGCTGATACCACATAATAAATGGGCCAAGTAAACCTGTAAGCCGAGTTCTGTACCCTTCTCAAGAAGGGCGGTGACCATCTATCTAGCCCTGATGTTGCCACCAGGGTCATGCGACCAACCCGGGGATAGGACCGGGCACCCTGTTGTCCCCCTAGTTGGTCTTGCTCCGGATGGGGTTTGCCTAGCCGGCCGGTCTCCCGACCGCTTGTGAGCTCTTACCTCACCATTTCACCCTTACCCGCACTGGCGGAGCCACTACGGGCGGTATGTTTCTGTGGCACTTTCCGTAGGGTCGCCCC
>DAOUVG010000093.1 GCA_030667735.1 Dehalococcoidales bacterium | reverse complement strand
GCACCCGGTCGATATCTTCACGGCGCATCCGGCGAACGTAGTCAGGCACAGGTTCATTCTCCGGCAGGGACTAATATTTATGGATAATTGTAGCACATTTATCCCGTAACGGTACGACCGTGCAGCGTGGTGAAGGGGTAACGCTGATGCCCCGCGCCATTTTCCGGCAAGTATCCGTGGAATGGGCATGATGTCTTTTTCATCGCCTATCCTTTTTTCATTTATTGCGTTATACATAGTGTGCCCGATGACCACCGGATTGGCGCTACGTCTGCGCAGGATGTAGAATGAGCGTGAGCATCTGCATGAACGGGGGTTATCTGGTGCAAGATGAGCAGGACCTTGTCCACCGCGCACAGAACGGAGACAAGGAGGCTTTTACCGAGTTATACGAGACCTATTTCGGCAAGCTCTATCGCTATGTGGTTGTCCGTATAGGGAACAGGGCGGAGGCTGAGGACATGACCCAGCAGGTCTTCGTGAAGGCTTATAAGTCTATCTCCTCTTACAGGTGGAGGGGGGTGCCTTTCTCTGCCTGGCTGTTTCGTATCGCTCATAACCTTATCGTCGACTTCTTCAGGAAAGAGAGCAAGAGACCGACAGTCCCGCTCGAGGAATCGCTGGTGGCCAGTGATGACAACGTGCAGAAGGTTGTTGAGCGACGGCTGGATGTCGAGCGCGTGATGGCAGCAACCCGTCAGTTGACCGCAGCGCAGCGTGAGGTTATCAGCCTGCGCTTTGCCGGCGGGCTGGCTATCGCTGAGGCCGCCAGGGTCATGGGCAAGAGTGAGGGAGCGGTTAAGGCATTACAGCACAGTGCGATAGCAGCCCTGCGCAGAGTGCTTCTCGTGGGAGAGAACGGTGTCAAAGAATAGGGAGTTCAACAATATCCTCGACGAGTGCCTGGAGCGATTGCTCACCGGCGGAGAAACCGTGGAGCAGTGCCTGGAAAGGCACCCTGAGTATGCCACCAAACTTGAACCGCTACTGCGGACGGTTATGGTTACCCGTGAGACGTTAACCATTGAGCCGAGTGTGGAGTTCAGGGCCAGAGCGCGGTACCAGTTACGCTCGGAGATGGAAAAAACGGCAGTCAGAAGGTGGCCGCCCATTCTGACCTGGCAGCCCCGCTGGGTGATGGTAGCCGTTGTTGTCATGGTGGTGATGCTTGCCGGAGGTGGCACCGTAGTGGCTGCCGATTCCAGTATGCCGGGCACTCCACTCTACGGGGTGAAGCTGGCTACGGAGAACGTCAGGTTGGCACTGAGTTCTTCCGACGTTGCCAGGGCGGAGATGTATGCTACTCTGACCGACCGCAGGATTGCCGAGATAGCCTACGCCATCGAGAAGGGTAAGCCCAAACAGGTAGAGAAGGTTACCAACCGTCTCAACAGTCATCTGGCGATGATGTCCCACCTGTCCCTGGCGGTCGAGAAGATAGAGGCTGTTGCCGGGGAAAAGGCCCTGGCTCCGGCACAGGACAAAGCGGCGGAGGAGATGCCCATAAGCGAGACAGCACCGCAAAAACCGGCAGCGAAGCAGCCTTCAGCGACGTCAGCACGTCCCACGGTTGCTACCGAAGACAGTCAGGGTCCGTCGGCGCGGATGAGGTTAGAGCGGGCCAAACTCAGGATATTGCTGGGGAATTATGCAATCACCCATCCGGAGCAACTCCTCGCCCTGCTGGAGCAGGCTCCGGAATCAGCAAGGCCCGCGATACTACAGGCGATAGCGATATCAGTGGCCTGCTATAAGAAAACCCTTGAGGAGTTGAATAACCAGTCCGACAACTCTCCGACAGATGAAGACACTCACCAGGACCAGTCCGATGACTCTCCGGCGAATGGTGACTCCAATCAGGACCAGTCCGATGACCTTCCAGCGAGTAATCGTATTCGCCGGGACCAATCCACCGAACCTGTGCCAGATAGCGGCATTTACCACTGACCTGTCATCACTCTTTGACGCTATTGATTACCCGGACAGACGGCCAGGAACAATTCACGCCTGATCAGGCTCGAATTGTTTCCCCTTGTTCAGCATCCTGCGAATGTACTGGACACCGAACAACAGGAGTTTGCGTCCCGTCCGTGCCTGCCGCTACAATAGTGGTATAATTGGTTTTACGCCTCCTGCGAACATTGAGCGGGTATTACTGTGGGCAAAACGCTAGCCGAGAAGATACTTAGCGAGAAATCGGGGACCGAAGCCCGGGCGGGTGACATTGTCGTTGCTCAGGTGGACCTGGGCTTCATCCAGGACACAACCGGTCCCCTGACAGTCCGGCAGTTCCGGGAAGCGGGGTTCCGGAAGGTGTCCGGTTCCCTTCGCACGGCGGTGTTTCTTGACCACGCCGTTCCCAGCCCGAACCGTGAGCTTGCCAACGACCACCTCTTCCTGCGCGAGTTCGTCCGCGATACCGACTGTTTCTTCTCCGATGTCGGCGGGGGCATATCCCACCAGCTCGTGGCTGAGTCCCTGGCCAGGCCGGGCGACCTGATTATTGGCAGCGACTCACACACGGTCACCGCCGGTGGTCTGGGGGCTTTCGCCTGTGGGATGGGCTCCACGGATGTCGCCGTTATCTTTCATCTGGGAAAGACCTGGCTCCGTGTACCGGAGAGTATCGGGGTATCGGTCAGCGGTCAGTTCCCCGAGGTTGTCTCCGGCAAGGACCTCATCCTTCACCTCATCGGCCTTATCGGAGCGGACGGTGCCACCTACCAGTCCCTGGAGTTCGGTGGCGAGAGCGTGAGCAGGATGAGCGTGTCACAGCGTTTGACAGTGGCCAATATGGCTATTGAGGCCGGTGCCAAGGTGGGACTTTTCCCCGCTGATGATATCACGCAGGAATACCTGGCGGCGCAGGGCAGGGCCGGGGACTACCGCCCACTGTTCCCGGATGAAGACGCAGCCTACGTGCGGACGGTAGCGATTAATGCCGCCCGGCTGGAGCCGATGGTTGCCAGACCGCACACGGTGGATAATGTGGTCCCGGCACGCGAACTGAAGGGAACGAAGATTCAGCAGGTATACATCGGCACCTGCACCAATGGCCGCCTCGAAGACATTGAGGTGGCCGCCCGGATTCTGAAAGGGAAGAAGCGGCACCCTGAGACCCGGCTGATGGTCCTCCCGGCCTCACGGGCGGTACTGCAGGCGGCTATCGCCGCGGGTTTCATTGAAACCCTGCTCCAGGCCGGCGCGGTTATCCTCCCTCCGGGATGCGGCGCCTGTCTCGGTCTGCACCAGGGAGTGCTTGGCGATGGCGAGAACTGTCTGACAACGGCAAACAGGAACTTCAAAGGACGCATGGGCAACTCGGAGGCCTTTGTTTACCTGGGCAGTCCGGCAACGGCGGCCGCCAGTGCCATCACCGGGGAGATAACCGACCCCAGGGAGTTCCGGTAGATGGACGGCGGACCCGAAAAGCGAAACGGAGGAGATAGCGTGCTCACCGGCAGGACTTTCAGGTTTGGTGATAATGTATCCACCGACCACATAATACCCGGCAGGTATACCTACCTGAGGAGTAATCTTCCCGAACTGGCGAAGCACGTCATGGAGGATGCCGATGCCACCTTCGTCTCAAGGGTGAAGCCGGGTGATTTCATCGTCGGCGGTAATAACTTCGGCCTCGGTTCCAGTCGGGAACATGCCCCCCTGGTCATCAAGATGGCCGGGGTCAGCGCAATACTGGCGAAATCGGTCGCCCGGATATTCTTCCGGAACGCGATAAACCTGGGACTGCCGGTGCTGGTATGTAACACCGACGGCATCAAAGATGGCGACGAGCTTCGGGTTGACCTTGAAGCGGGAACGGTCACCAACCTGACCGGTGGCGGGCAGCTTGCTTTTAGCCGGATTCCCGGTGTGATGCTCCGTATCCTGGCGGAAGGCGGTCTGCTGCCCTATATCGGGAAGCACGGCGACTTCAATCTGTGAGCCACCGGCGTACCGGCGGTGCGGGAAGGAGGCAGGATTATGTCCTATGACATCACCCTGATTCCCGGCGACGGCGTCGGGCCTGAGGTTACGAAGGCAACGAGGCGGGTACTGGAGGCTACCGGGGCGAAATTCAACTGGGATATTGTGACCGTGGGTGCCGTCGCTCAGGAGACGCTGGGAACGCCCCTTCCCGAGGCCGTGCTTAAATCCGTTAGGAAAAACAGGGTTGCCCTCAAGGGGCCGGTTACCACGCCGGTAGGTTCCGGGTTCCGGAGTGTCAACGTGGCCCTGCGCAAGGGATTGGAGCTCTATGCCTGCCTGCGTCCCTGCAAGACCTACCCGGGGGCACCATCACCATTCCAGGACATAGACATCGTTATCGTCAGGGAGAACATGGAGGGTCTCTACAGCGGCATCGAGTTTGAGCGTGGTGCCCCGGAGACGGCAAGGTTGATAGAGTTTATCTCCGGGACGGTGGGTGAGAGCGTACTGCCGGATTCGGGGATAAGTATCAAGGCGATTTCGGAAACGCGCAGCCGGAGAATCGTCAGGTCCGCCTTCGAGTATGCCCGGCAGCATAAACGCAAGAAGGTAACCGCAGTGCACAAGGCCAATATAATGAAGTTCTCTGACGGCCTCTTCCTGGCGGTTGCCCGGCAGGTGGCCGGGGAATACCCTGATATTGAGTTCGAGGACATGATTGTGGACAATATGTCCATGCAGCTGGTACAGAAGCCCCACCAGTTTGACGTCATCGTGGCCCCCAATCTGTACGGGGACGTCCTGTCCGACCTCTGTGCCGGGTTGATTGGCGGACTCGGTCTGGCTCCCGGGGCCAACCTCGGCGATGACATAGCCGTATTCGAAGCCACCCACGGAAGCGTGCCGGAGTTTGCCGGTCTGAACAGGGTCAACCCGATGGCGATGATGCTCTCCGGCGTGATGATGCTCCGCCATCTGGGTGAAGGGGATAAGGCCGAACGACTGGAAGGGGCCATTGCCGCCGTCATCGCCGAAGGCAAGAACGTTACCTTCGACCTTAGACCAGCGGCACCGCAAATGGCTGTGGGCACCTCACAGGTGGCTGATGCCGTGATAGAGAAACTCCGGGGCAGGTAGAGGCTCTTCATCGGAGCGTGGTTTATTCAGGTCATCGGGTTTTGATATATAATATGGTCCGGGTGCTCAGGGCGTAATCTCGTAGCGAAGCAGGTACAGGGAGGAAGTAATGGGCAAGATTTATATCATCGACGTAACTAACAGGGATGGTGTCCAGACGGCCAAGCTCGGTCTGTCCAAGCTGGAAAAGACCATTATCAACCTCTACCTCAACGAGATGGGTATTTTCCAGTCCGAGTTTGGATTCCCGACCACTCACCACGAATCACACTACCTGCGGGCTAACCTGGAACTGGCCGAGACGGGAGTCCTGAAGCCAATCCGTCTGGAAGGATGGATGAGGGCCATTGCCGAGGACGTGGAGCTGTGTTTCAAGCGTGTACCCGAAGTAAAGCACCTCAATCTGTCCATTTCCACTTCAGACCAGATGATAACCGGCAAGTTTCTCGGCACAAAGAACCAGCAGGACATCATTAATATGATGGTGGAGGCGGTCGACGCCGCCAGAGCTCACGGCGCGGAGACCGTAGGTGTCAATGCCGAAGACGGTTCGCGGACCAGCCTGGAGTTCCTGATTCGGTTTGGCCTCGCTGCCAGGGAACACGGGGCGACACGCCTCAGGTACTGCGATACCCTGGGGTACGACAGTCCTTTCACGATTTACGACACGGCCAGGGCCCTGGCTGAGAATGTTGGCCTGCCCATTGAAATCCACTGCCACGGTGACCTGGGGATGGCGGTGGCCAACTCTATCGCCGGTGCCAAGGGAGCCATTGACGGTGGCCAGGATGCCTACATCAACACTACTGTTAACGGCATTGGTGAGCGTGCCGGCAATGCCGACCTCGTAGCGGTGCTGCTGGCGGTGACCAAGGCCAGGGGGTTCGGTGAGCAGTACCATCTCGGTAATGAAATAGACCTGACAAAGTCATGGCGAATCGCCAGGTTTGCCAGCTACGCGTTTGGTGTCCCGATTCCGATTAACCAGCCCGGGGTCGGCGCCAATGCCTTCGCCCATGCTTCCGGTATACACGCTGACGGCGTGCTCAAGGACCCGGACAACTATGAACTCTACGGTTTTGAAGAACTCGGCCGGGGGGAGCCGGAGCTCGTTGATACCGGCCGTGAGATTAGCACCGGCCAGTACAGTGGCATCAGCGGCTTCCGGTACGTTATGGACGAGATTGAGGGTGAGGAGGCAATTCACTTCCGTGATGCCGAAGAGGCGGAGCGGGTCCTGGAGCTGGTGCGCTATGCCAACGTACTCGCCCAGAAGCCACTGGTCGAGGATGAGTTGCTGTTCATTGCCAGGCACCCGGACATTGCCAGACAGCTCCTGACGATGACACCCCTGGACTAGCACTGGTACCTGCCGGTCAGATTGCGCGCCACTGAGGCCAGTGGCGGGTCACTGCATTCCTCGCTATCATGGGAT
>DAOUVG010000256.1 GCA_030667735.1 Dehalococcoidales bacterium | reverse complement strand
TTTTAGGAACACATTGATAGCACATGCGACAATATGCTGCCGGCGTTCGTTGACCAGGCTTTCGTTATTACTGTACATGCGGATGTCCGTTCCCAACTGAGTATTCTTCATCCCACTCGGGCCTGGCAGACTACCGGGGGTGGTGTGAGTGAGTATTCAGTCAAGCATGTTGCCGTATTGTAATGTCAGGGCTATTTCTTGTCAATAGGTCGGGGCACCCGATTGCTGTCTGTCATTGCGAGCGTGGCGAAGTAATCTCGTCCTGTGTAGCGTGAGATTCTGCGCCACTGAGGACAGTGACGTGTCGCTGGTGCTCCTTGCGATGAGAGGGACGGAAACGCAGACGAACTACGGCTAGTGATTGCGTGGTGCGAACTGAGCCTTCTGCTCCCGCAAGGCGTCCAGCCAGCCGGCAGATTTCAAGTCGCGCTCGAGGAGGTGCTTAATATAGCTCCTCATTATTGTCTCCAGTTCGCGGGAAAGTTGAGCGTTAAGCTTGAGGCGGTTGGCGGTATCGTAGTCACTGCTCTGGAGCAGGCGCAGTACCTTGAGGGCATTGACGGAAATCGGGTAGGCGAATGGCTGGGTCTGGCGACAGTCCGGGCAGAGGACACCGCCGGCAGTGGGGCTGAAGTAGTTGGTCACCGGTTCCAGCGGCTGGTGGCAGGTAACGCACTGCTGTAGCTGGGGACGGTAGCCGACTTCGTGGAAGAGCTTGAGCTCGAAGTAGCGCAGGGTGACCTCCCGGTCCACGTCCTGGCAGAGGTTGTGCATGGTATCGAGCAGAAGTTGAAAGAGGGCAGGGTTCTCAACGTGCTCGGGGGTGAACTGGTTGACAAGCTCGATGAGATAGAGTCCGTAAGAGATGAGCCAGAGGTCAGTCTTCAGGGGGAGGAAGCCGTTGATGGTCTGGCTGCCGGTGATGGTGTCCAGGTTCCGTCCCCGCGCCAGCGAGACCTGGCTGTGGGTGAGCATCTCCAGGTGGCCGGCGAGTTTGCTTTTAGGGCGGCGTACACCCCTGGCCACGCCCTGAATCTTGCCCAGGTGGGGAGTGTAGAGGGTGAGAATATGGTCCGCCTCCCTCAGTTTGGTCTTCCTGATGATGATGGCTTCGGTCTGGTAGCTCCTCGGTCTGGTCATTTCAGGATATACATCAACTCCTGAAGGGATTCAATCTCATAATCCGGTATTATGCCGGTATCGTTGCTCGCTCTGTTACGGTTGAGCCAGACGCTCCTTATACTGGCACTGGCGGCTCTGGCGACGTCGTTCTTTAGTGAATCACCGATGTGAAGAAGCTGTTCCGGCGAGCATCCGGCCTGCTGCAGGGCGATGCGGAATATCTCCGGGTCGGGTTTCTCGACACCATGGTCCTGCGCGAAGACGACAAACCGGAATACGCCATCCAACCCGCAGCGCTCCGGGTAGCTGTTGCCGTTGGAGATAAGCCCCAGGGTGTACCTGTGGCGAAATGTTTCCAGTGCTGGCAGGACGTCGGGATAGAGCTCAATGTCCTCAAAGCGGTGTTTGAGGTAGACATTGTTGAGGTGGAGTGCCAGGTCGTCATCTGGGCGGCTGATTTTTTCCAGTGTCTGCCGGAAGGCTTCGAGTCGAATTGCCTCCAGGTTGGCTGTTTTACCCTTTAGACTGGAGGCGACTTTATTCCTGATTTCTACCATCTTATCGATATCAAGCATGGTGGCTGCGGGTGGGTCGAGCCGGGCCAGCTCACTGAGAACGTGGCCGAGTGAGTGGCGCATCACCTTCAGGAAGTCCCACAGGGTGCCGTCGCCATCAAAGGAGATGGTCCTTATGCCGGTGAGCTTGCTCATGAGTCCCGTCCCGCTCCAGTACCACTACCTGACGACAAACGGCACGACAAGGGCAATCACTCCGGTGCATACGGCGGCAAGGATGAAGAGGTTGTACCGGGTATTGTAGTTGGCCAGCAGCGATTCATCATAGTAGCCGGATACGCCCTGGTCCTGGTACATCTTGAGAAGACCCTGTATGAGCTTGGTCCTGGACTGCTTACCCTTCTGCAGACCTATTATCACGACGGCATTAACTACAACGAGCAGGGCGACAAAGAGTATCATGACTATTGTCCAGGTGACATCATCACCAGACCCTCCGGCGATTCCGGTGTTGATGCCGAGGGTCAGCAGGTTGAGGAGAATGGCGGTGATGACGAATATCGTATCCGTGCGTGCGTTCTGCTGAAGTTCCGAGATTATATGTTCGTGAACCCGTTCAATCATGTTTTACCTCCACTACTGGAATTCTACCGAGCACCATGATGTGTGTCAAGGAAGTATATTCGCTGGATATACGACGGTTCACCCGGAGTAGTCCCGATGTCTCGTCACGGCGTGTCATTCTGAGATTCCCTGCTGGCAAAGCCAGCAGGCCGAAGCTGAAGGGTCTCACCCCGCGGAACATACTAGTGTAGTATCTCTAACATAGCTTTACAATGAGGCATCGGCTACTACGACGCATTATTGTCAACAATTATTGTAAAGAGAACTCGGAGACACTACACTAGCTGGTGTTTCTGCAACTGAGTACTACCTATTTGCCGAATACCAGTTCGTTAGGTTCCCGGGAACCTCTCTTCAGGAGAATATCCCGTTCCTTGAGAAGGCAGGCCCGATTGTGGGCAATAGCAGCATCATACTGTCCGCTCTCCCAGGCGTGCATGCACATGATACCCTTGTCATAGAATGGGTCGTCGTAGTTGGGTATACCCAGATTACGGACGGCCTTGGCCTTAGCCTCAAATTTTTCCTCCTGCAGTTCGCCGTCGAAGTACAACTCCTCACCAAGTCCAAAGTAGAGTACTCCCGTTTCGAAGGAGGTGTTGAAGGCATAGAACGGCCGTAGCAGGCTGTCCATGACGGTAACAACCCGCTCGTTGAGCTCCATTATCTCGCTCGTGTCCCGTACGTAGAGTATCCGAAGGGCGTGCCGATCGATTGACCCGAAGATGACCTGTTGAATGTACTCGTACTCCCGGACATCATTAGTGTAGCGGTAGAGCTGGTTGAACCGGCCGATTGTCTCGATATCAATGATAGTGCCTTCGAAATCCGATTGGATGTCTTCCCGGTATTCCTGTATCAATGTCGTC
>DAOUVG010000306.1 GCA_030667735.1 Dehalococcoidales bacterium | reverse complement strand
CGTGGTGTGGAGTGGTCAGAGTCTGTATAGCAATACAGATAGAGTCTGTATAGCAATACAGAGACAGGAGAAGAAACTGTCCATGTTACGCGCCTGTAGAGCGCTTGATATAGAAGGTAACACAAAGGTGGAATCCTAACCTGTATGGCAAGAAAGGAGAAAAGATGAAAAGAAAAGTTGCATGGCTCCTGCTGTCTTCGTTAATGGTGGCGGCGCTGGTTCTGTCATCCTGCCAACCGGCAGCGGTTGAGGAGACGAAAGAAACAGAGACAGTCACGGGGCAGGTCACAGAGAAGGCAGCCCCCACAGTAGAAGAGGAGGATGAAGGCCCGGCCGTTGTTGAGGAAAAGGGTCCGGAGATTGTCCTGGACTCAATGGGGAAACTGAAGGAGAAACCCAGATACGGTGGTAGTATCACCTTCATCTCGACCAGTGGTACACCGACACAACTCCTTGATCCGGTGAATTCGACCCGTTCCTGGGCCAACGCAATTCACACCTACGGACGACTTGGCACGGCCGACTGGTCAAGGGGACCCCAGGGCACCAACGAGTGCCCGTTCTCGTCTTCCTATATTCCCGACCCGTTCCTCATGGGCGACGTGGTCGAGAGCTGGGAGATTATCGACCTGGATACCATTGTTTTCAAGCTCCGCGAAAACGTTTACTGGCACAACCGCCCGCCGATGAACGGCCGGCAGTTCGTTGCCAACGACGTCGAGTATTCGTTTGAACGGGGGTCGCTAGACCCGCGGAACGTTTTCTACCCGCCGGAGGAGCAGGATCCGCCGTTCTTCGTGGAGATTGACAAATTCAACTTCACGCTCAATTATGACGAGCCGACCACCCGCATGCTGCACGGTGTCATGAACTGGTTGTACATGCAGCCGCGCGAAGTGGTTGAAGCGTTCGGCGACTGTGAGGACCCCAATCACCAGGTCGGCATCGGGCCGTTCATGCTGGAAGATGCCGTTACCGACAGCTCGCTGACCTGGAGCAGGAACCCCAACTGGCACCTTTTCGACCCCTTCTTCCCCGAGAACAGGCTGCCCTATATCGACAAGCTCCAGATGATTGTGATACCCGATACGGCCACCCAGTTGGCGGCGCTGCGCACCCACAAGACCGACTGGCAGTGGGTCCCCTCCGATAAGGTGAAAGGTATGCAGGAGTCGAACCCCGAGCTGAATATGAGGATGGTACAGCCGGACGCCTCCAACACGATATGGCCGCGCACTGATATCGAACCCTTCAGTGACAAGCTGGTACGGCAGGCAATCTCCCTGGCGATAGACCAGCCGGCTATCCTGGAGGACTACTACGAGGGCATGGCCCTCATGCTCACCTGGCCGGTGATGCCATCCTTCGCCGACCACTACACACCACTGGAGGAGCTGCCGGATAGCAGCCGAATGCTCTACGAGTATCAGCCGGAAGAAGCCAAGAGGCTACTGGCCTTGGCCGGTTACCCGAACGGCTTCACCACCGACGTCCAGGTCTCGGCTGCCAACCCGCGCGGCATCGAGGTGATGGCCCTGGTCCAGAGTTGGCTTGCCGATGTCGACATCACCATGACGATAGACGTGGTGGAATCCACCACCTTCGGCAACCAGCTGTGGGTGAGGAGCTTCCCCGGAATGAGCTACATCTCCTGGAGCAACAACGCCATCGATGATGCCTTCGGCTGGGCTCATGGCGGATGGGTCTCTGCTGAAGGGGTTCGTTCGGTCTATGCCTTCGCTAACGTCGTCGACGACTACGCCCAGGCAACATACGAAATTCTCGTAGAGACGATAGACCCGGCAGAGCAATCGGAAATTCGCCGCCTGCAGTGCCTCTACGAGATAGACCAATGCTGGGAGATTCCGATACCGACACCAGCCTGGTTCCTCTTCTGGACACCCTGGCTCAAGGGCTATGTCGGTGAGGTAAGCGTCGGACCTGACCCCGGTGAGAACACCGGTGTACTCAGGTATGTCTGGGTAGACCAGGACCTCAAGGAAGAGGTGACCGGAACCAGAGACTAGTACCGGACAGGACACTTTTTCCACAGAACAAGACAAACTGACTGGGGGTATGCTAGCATACCCCCAGTCTTCATTTTACGTAGCCGGTCACCATTATCTGGCCGGCGCAGACAATGCAGCAGATCCCGGGAGGTGGTACAGACATTTGCGAAGGGGCCTGGGGAAGTTGCTTCAACCAGAGAACGACCACAGTAGTTAAAGAACCTGCTGCCAGGCGAGATTGGTGCTCCAGCACCCCGGATGTCACGGCCTGTGGACATCACCGGTGGATGTTGAGAATCTCTATTCCCACAATGGTGTTTCCGAAATCTTGCCAGTAGGATAGGCGTATCTGCTGAAGCTGGTGGGGTAAGCTTTCCGAGTTACGATAGATTCGAGGCCTCGTTTGTTGTCTTGTCCTCGGACAGGTGTTCCGACTTACACCTCGTTGGTGAGGATGGTATGTAGAGCCAAGAAAAAGACTCCTCCCGGAGTCCAGAGTCTGGCATACCAGCCTGGTTGTCTTCTAGGGGGAAGGGCCACCTTATTCCCGGAGTTTATCCTTATCCTAGACCTTTAGGCTCTTACTCTTGTTAT
>DAOUVG010000161.1 GCA_030667735.1 Dehalococcoidales bacterium | reverse complement strand
ATGCACACAACTCGTTCAGACGGTAGGTTGAATGTGGCAGAGGCGTGCGCTTATTATGCAAAACGTGGTTACGATTTCATCGCTATTACTGACCATAGAGTTCGGTTTGTAAGAGCCGAGTTAAACGAGCAATTACCCATCGTGGCACTGGATGGTATAGAGTTAGATGGAAGCGACGAGCGTGGTTCATATTATCATGTGCTTTGTATTGGTGGGGTTGACGGCATTACCAAAGATATGTCACTAACGGAAGCAATTCGGAAGGCAAAATCTCAAGGAAGTTACCTCATCTGGGCACATCCATCCGGGTGTCTTAATTCAGTGGAGGACGGTTTGCGTTATGATTTTAATGGAGTGGAAGTGTACAACCATAACACAGAGATGTCCATGGGTAGGGGTCATAGCGCTTTTCACTGGGATTCAATACTTGCACAAAAGCGTGATATGGTAGCGTTTGCTGCAGACGATATTCACTTCTTAGAAGGTGTTCCCTCCCAGGTGGGAGGTTGGGTAATGGTAAACGCTCCGGAACTTACAATTGAAGCCTTAATGGATTCAATCCGCAGAGGTAATTTTTACAGTTCGAATGGTCCGGAGTTCAAATCATTGTACGTAGAAAAGGGGAACAGAATTGTAGCCGAAACTTCACCGGTGGTACACGCGCGACTAATTGGACCAATTGGCAAATGGAAATGGAGAGCTCCAGATAGTGGTACTGTAACACAAATTCATTTCAGGATTCCTGAAGAGTGGACTTTTGCGCGTTTAGAAATTGAGGATTCATCTGGCAAGAAGGCTTGGAGCAATGCTATTCCCATAAACAAAGTGTGATTGATGCCGGTTGAATACGTCAGAGAGGTAGTAACATGGCAATACTGACTCTGGTACTTGGTCTGGCCGGTGGAATCTGCAGTCTGCTGGGCATCGTCACCGCGCTGGACCTGCTGCCAACCTTCATCAAAGCCGAAGAGGCCATTGGACCGATTGCCGCCACCACCGCCTTCTTCTGGGGGCTGGCGGTTCTTCTGTTCCTGGCAAGCATCACCATTTCGGTCGGTCGCGGCGGCAGCCCATATGATTAGTCCGGGTTAGATTATTTCTTCTCTCAGGAGGATGCTATGGATAAGATAACCATATTTGATACTACACTGCGGGACGGTGAGCAGGCGGCAGGGGGGACACTCAATGTCCAGGAAAAGCTGGAGATAGCCAGGCAACTGGAGAAGCTTGGCGTGGATGTCATTGAAGCCGGCTTTCCCATAACCTCCCCGGGTGACTTCGAGGCGGTGAGCCTCATTGCCAGGGAGGTCCGTGCCCCCGTAATCTGCGTTCTCACCCATGCCAACCTCGATGCCGTAGACCAGAGCTGGGAAGCCGTTAAGGGCGCTGAGAATCCCTGCATTCATATTGTGCTCTCATCTTCGGACATTCACCTGTTCTATCAGCTGAGGAAGAGCCGTGAGGAAATCCTGGAGATGTCCTGCAGCACGGTGGCGCGAGCCAGGAAGCATGTTGGTAACGTAGAGTTCTCCGCGATGGACGCCAGCAGGACCGACCCTGAGTACATCTACCAGATTCTTGAAGCAGTCATTGATGCTGGCGCTACAACGGTGAATATCCCCGATACGGTAGGTTACGCCACGCCGCAGGAGTTCGGCGACCTTATCGATGGAGTGTTCAAGAATGTGCCCAATATCGACAGGGCGGTGGTCAGTATCCATTGCCACAATGACCTCGGCATGGCTGTGGCCAATAGCCTGGAAGCACTCAGGCGAGGGGCACGACAGGTAGAAGGTACCATCAATGGTATCGGGGAAAGGGCCGGCAATGCCTCGCTGGAAGAGATTGTGATGGCAATCAAGACCCGCAAGGACTTCTATAATCTCACCACCGGTATCGACACCAGGCAGATATATCGAACGAGCCGAATGGTCAGCGAGCTAACCGGCACCCCGGTTCAGCCCAACAAGGCCATTGTCGGCGCTAATGCTTTTCGTCATGCGTCAGGCCTTCACCAGGACGGTGTTATCAAGATGCCCTCGACCTTCGAGATAATGGACCCCAAGACGGTGGGCATACCGGGCAGTAGCCTGGTGCTGGGCAAGACCAGCGGTCGGCACGGCTTCAAAGAGCGGCTGGCGGAACTGGGCTACAGCCTGCCCGAGGAAAACTTCAAACGCGCTTTTACGGCCTTCAAAGAGCTGGCTGATAAGAAGAGAGAGGTTACCGATAAAGACATCGAGTCTGTGATTGCCGAGGAACAACGCACTGTCGCCGAGGCCTATCGCCTCGACCGCATTCAGGTTTCATGCGGCGACAGAGGGATACCCACCGCGGCGGTCCGGATGACGACTCCCGAGGGAGAGCCCAGGGCAGACTCCGCCCTCGGCACCGGCCCGGTTGACGCCACCTGCAAGGCTATTGACAAGATTGTGGACGTGCCCTGTACGCTTACGGAGTTCACCGTCAAGTCCATAACCGAGGGGATAGACGCCATCGGTGAGGTGCTGATAAGGGTGGAGAGTGAGGGAATAACCTACACCGGTCGCGGCGCGGATACCGATATTATCGTGGCCAGCGCCAAGGCTTACATCAACGCGCTGAACCGGTTGCTTGCCGCCAGGAAAACGGCAGCGTAGATTTCCGTACGGGGGGTTGAGATGCCTGCTGAAGTGGAAATGGTCCTGCGACTTCTGCTGGCGGCCGCACTTGGCGCTGTCATCGGCTTCCAGCGAGAACGGGCCGGCAAGCCCGCCGGGACCAGGACGCACAGCCTGATAAGCCTCGGTGCCGCTCTGTTTGCCGTAGTCTCTGCGCTGGCCTTCCCGGATGCCGACCCCACCCGCATTGCCGCCGGAATCGTGACCGGCATCGGCTTCCTCGGGGCCGGCGCCATAATCCGTCGTGAAGGCGGTCTGGTGGGTGGGCTGACCACGGCAACGACAATCTGGGCAGTAGCAGGTATCGGCCTGGCCGCCGGAGTGGGCATGTACATCGTGGCACCGGTGGCAACCGCTATTGCACTGGTGATACTGTTTATCCCTCACACCAGCGAGTAACCCCGGCACCGGCTAACCAGGTAAAAATACAGAGGGGAAGTATATTGACTCTTATAGAAAAGATACTGGCTGCCCATACGGACAGAAAGATGGTGAGCCTGGGTTAGTTACTCAAACTCAGAAACACAAGAAAAGGGAAGGGAAGGGATACCTTCAAAATGAGTCGGAAGGACCGAGTAAATACCGAAAACCTTCAGGTGCTGCTTGAGCAGCATTGGCTCCATTGCCGCCATTTGGAAAGCGAGAGAGCCTGGTTTATGAGCGTATATGCTGCCATAACCGGCGGCATGTTTGCCTTTATGGCTTACAGCGGCTCAACAGATAGTACCGGCTTACAGCATTCGTGGCCTCTCTATTTTCTGATCATGCTTACTTTCTTCGGTTTCTTTCATTCCATAAGGTGGACCTACGCCTTTGAGTGTCACCGGGAACGAGTCAATAAACTTGCCCGAATCCTCTGGATTGAATCCGAAGGCAAAGCAATGCTGGACCCGACCATGGATATACCGTCGATGCGAATACTACCAGACTTTTTACGTAGTAATAGAATTGTACAGCTTCTACGCATCGACAGAATCGCACAATATCTCAACGAAATACTCAGGACAAGGTACCTATTTGCCTCTTTCTACTTCTTCATGCTTGTTGGCTTCGTGATTCTTTCCTTTGTAACCGATGCCCCGATTTGGGGGCAGGCGGGAGCCATTGCAGCCTTGGTGGTGGCAGTCTGGCTATTTGCCAGATGGCGCTTTTCCCTCCAGGAAATAAGCAAGACTAAGAAGGTAGTTCTTGAGGGCTGCAACGGCGAGTGGGCTCAGCAACACTACCTCTCGTTCTTGACAGCAGAAGCCGAGAAGCAGCACACTGAGTTGTGGGCATTGGATTTGGCCCCCCAGATAAAGTTGGCCAACCCAAGTGTTACTGCCCTGTGGCAATCTTCTCGTGGCAAAGGCAAAGCCCGTTATATCGATAAGTCCAGTAGCAGGGAAGTACTCGATAGACCTGATGACGTTAGCCACATCTTTGTCGTGACTCCCGACAAATTTCATGTTGAGGTGGCCACTTTCTGGCTGGAACGGCTGGCTTCAGAAGGCAAGGTTTTTATTGAAAAGCCACTGGATGCCAGCGTCGCTGCTGCCAGAAGACTTGAAGAAGCGTTGAAAGAAAAGGGGGCAACAGAATCTGTCTACGCCTTCGACCATTACCTGGCTCGAGCCTACCCTTTCCTGCAGAGATACAGCCGTTATGTGGAAAAGATTGGGGGGATTAGCCAAATCGAAGTCCGTATCCTGGAGCCTAAGGGCATTTCTGAAGAGCGAGTTAGTACCCTGGATGGGGGAGCCATTTTCGACCTGTTCTGCCACGTTTTGATGCTGGTCTGCGCTACGGTCAGTGAAAATACAACCTGTACAGTACCCAGTCTGGCAACCGTCAAGCAAGATAATGTAAAAGGGGCCCAATATTCTAACTCCCCTATCTCCGGGGAGACATTCGCCATCAATCGATTT
>DAOUVG010000197.1 GCA_030667735.1 Dehalococcoidales bacterium | reverse complement strand
TCCCCCGGATATAGTTTCCCCCCCTTCCTCGGTAGGAAGGGGAAGGCGCCGCCCCTTCTTATGGGCGCTCCATCTGGGACGCACGGGATTGGTCGAAAGGGTTTTCCATGGCCCTGCTAGTTGATGGAAATAACGCCCTGCTTGATAGCAAGGACCACCGCCTCGGTCCGTGCGTTGGCATTCAGCTTGCGCAGGATAGAGGTTACATGATTCTTGATGGTCTGTTCGCTGATGCCAAGCTCCATAGCTATCTGCTTGTTGAGGTAGCCCTTGGCTATGTAGTTAAGTATCTCTATCTCTCTGGGAGTTAGTGGTGACATGATGTCTTCAGCATCCTTCTGCCAGGCGAGTTTCTGGAACTGGGACAGCACCTTCTCGGCTACCCTGGGTCGTACCGCAAGGCTCTCGTTTATCGGGTGCTCTCCGCGGGCGGTTCGTTCCACGGCGGCAATCAGGTCCTCTGTGCTGCTCTCCTTATCAAGGCAGGCTGCCGCCTGCACCTTAAGTGCCTGAAAGAGCTGGTCATCGTTGGGGGTTGAGGTGAGGAGGACCACGCCGATGCTGGGAGACCGCTGTCTTAAGCGGCGGGCCAGGGACAGACCGTACCCATTGTATCCATCAACATCCACGACGGCTACGTCGGGAGGTGAGGTTTCTATACCGATAAGGGCGGAATCATTCAGTTCCACCGAACCGATGACTTCCATTCCCTCTGTGCTGCCGAGTGAATGCTCGATTCCGTACCGCAGCAGACTCTGCTGGCTGACTACTAGTACTCGTATCATGCACGAACTCCTCACTCTTGAGTTGATTGCTGGAATACTGTCCAGTACTAACACTATATAGTCCGGATACTAAATAAAACCTTAGAATACCGGTGGAAGTTATAAACGTTTCCTAAATATCCCGGAGTATTGGTTGCGGTCAACGGGTATTACCGGCAGGCTGTGGACAGAGGAGGCTGTCTGTGTGTATGCGGCCGGGTGGGGGGTGTGTGACGGGGCTTTCCAGCCGGGTTTTGGGGTAACGTGAGGCCGGTGGTTACTGGAGTTGTCCTATTATCGGATGGCCCTTACCGGCTCTGCGGCGAGGCAGCTCTGATTACCGCCCTGTTTCTTGGCCCGATACAAAGCCGCGTCGGCAGCCGCCATCAATGCTTCCACGGTAGGTTCGTCCGACGACCAACCAGCCACACCGAGACTCGCGGTTGTCGGCATGTCCGTCTCAGTAAGGTTGTCAGCCAGTTGGCAGCGTACCCGCTCGGCTACCTCTATGGCGGCATCTACCGGTGTCTGGGGCAGGATGATGGCAAACTCGTCTCCACCGTAGCGGAAAGCCCGGTCTGTGCTCCTTATGGCGCTTCTCAGGGTACTACCGACCTGTCTCAGGAATTCGTCGCCGGCGAGGTGCCCGTAGTTGTCATTGATGAATTTCAGGGAATCAATATCGAGGATTATCATAGAGAAGAGAGCGTCGTAGCGGGAACAATGGTCAACCTCCCTGGCCATCATTTCATCCATGGCACGCCGGTTGTGCAGTCCGGTCAGTTCGTCGATACGTGCTATACGTACTGCCTCACTGTAGAGACGGGTGTTTTTAATCTGTGAGGCAATCTGTAAGGCTACTCGCTCAAGGATGTCTATCTGTCTGGAGTTGAAGGCGTCCGGATACCGGCTGGCCAGGTCCAGGCTGCCGATAATCCCATCCCCGGTTGCCAGTGGGATGTGGGCAACTGAGCGGAACCCCTGCCGCAGGAGGTGTTTGTCCGTGATAAATCGGCTCTCCGCTTGAATATCAGGCTCAACTATTGTCTCTTTGTGGGTTGCCAGCCATTCAGCCGGGGTGCCTTCAATAGGCAGGCGGTCATCTGCCTTCAACGTGGAGCGGAAGCTGGAGTGAACCGCCATGAAACAGGTCTCGCGCTCATCGATGAGAGAGACCGCCGCCCAGGAGATGTCAATTATTCTCTTGAGCTCATCCAGCAGGCTAACAAAGATGCTCTCAACGTCCAGACTGGAGGTTATGATTACGCTGGCGCGGTTCATCACAGACAGCTCCTCTTCATACTGTCTGCGTTGCTCGCGGAAGAACCCGTTCTCCATTACCACCGCTATGCGCTCGGCAAGGTATTCCAGCAGCATGGTATCTTCAATGGTGTACTGTCCGGACTTCTTCTTACTGAGCACCATGATACCGGTGAGGCTGCCGCGGCTCAGCAGGGGCACGAGAAGCTCAACCTCTCTGGATTCAATTTCGTCCATTTCCTGCTTCCATGCGATGCGTACGTCAGGGATGCTTGCCAGGTTCTCCCTGGTGAGTACCTTGTGTTCCCTGCTCAGGGACTCTATAAGGGGGGTACGGTTTCCGAGCCTCAACCCGGAGAGATTGACGCCCGCGTCCTCGTGCCCGGCAGAGAAGGTGATAAACTCCGTCTCATTAAGGTCGAGCAATAGCAGGGCTGCTTTCCGGCAATCGATTGCTTCCGTGACCAGTGATAGCAGCTCATTGCCCTGCTGTCTCAGGCCAACCTTACCGTCTATCCTATCTGTGAAATCGTTTAGTTTCTGGAAATAGTCGGGCCGTAGTCTGCGGAACGTCCTGTGAGTTATAGCCGGAAGGAAGTAACGCAGGTTGTGGACTATTACAGCCACGATGATAGTGATGATGGTTGCCAGCAGTATTACACCGTGGTTAATCTCGAATTCAAACAGGGCATTCGACGCCATGAACAGGACCCAGTAGGAGGTGGCACCGATGATACCCAGGCTTATCCATGATACCCCGCGCCGTATAAAGGGGCGAATCTCAACCTGTTTGTGCTCGGTCAGGGCATAGCTGAAGAGGAAAGCAACGACAATGTGTCCGGCCGGGCTTACGGGCAGACCCCGGCCCTGTAAGAAGACACCTGCCAGAGTGGTTGCCGTGATGACGAGGACACTGACCAGCAGAGCGATGACCTGGCGGTGCAGGATTGCACTGTCCGCAGAACCCAGTCTCTTCCAGAGAATGTAGCCACTCCGGAGGAGCAGTGCCATGATGGGGAGAGTCATCAAGGTGATTCCCCTCTGATACCAGAGGGATAGAATGCTCTCTGTGCCTGCCTGTGCCAGTACCACCAGGATGACCGTTGCGGCCAGCGAGGTGTAGGCCAGTGGCAGCCAGGCTCTCCTTGCTGGTGGAAAGACCGATGCGACGAAGCAGTAAAACTGTACCGCGGCCCAGAGGGAAAGGATGATTGATAGTGCACCGGCAGGCGCATCATACTGCGGCAGGATGCCGGTGCTGTGCAGGACTTCGGACACGCCGTACAGGATTGCAGCGACCAGAAACCACGTGAAGTGCTTCTGCCGGCTTTGCCAGGGCCGGATGCTGAAGCTTGTGACCAGTAGAGGTACATAAGCCAGTGTGGCCACCAGCGCAAAGAAAGTATAAGAGCTCATACTTACACGTTATGGTCTGTCTGCTACGCTTGTCAATAGTGCTCTGAGCGTGGTATCTAAAGTATCAGGCACTAAAGTACTAAGCTTCAGGAGGTGCCCGGCCACCTGCCCCCGGCTAACAAGCAGTCGTTGCGGTAGAGCCAGCCCTTCTATATTAGCAGTCAACTACGCTGTCAGGGGTCCGGTGGGCTGTACAGAGTACCGGGCGTTGAATAACCGCGGCCCGCTGTCGGCCTTCCGCATGGTTCCCGGGACCTCGCCAAACATGTTCTCCAGGCTGGGGTCCCTCTGCAACAAGTACTTTCTTCCTATGTCCCGACCATGACCTTTACTCCTGCCGAAACGTGACCAATGACTCATTGAACTCTGTTTTAATTGTGTTAATGTGATAGTAGAGCGCAAAAATAATTGGCCAGAAGGAGGCACAATGATGAAGAAGCTCTTTAGACAGTTCCGGTACGGAGAAAAAGGTTTTACCCTGATT
>DAOUVG010000004.1 GCA_030667735.1 Dehalococcoidales bacterium | reverse complement strand
GAGTCCCTCAATCTCGTTTTCCACTTTTGCTTGTTCCCTTCTCCAGCCACCAGTTACAGCAAGGCACCTGCAAGTCGCCCCGGTCAACACCCTTCTTTCCACCTGATAGCCTTGTGGTCTGTCTGGAGATTACAACTAACCGGAAGTAACCGCTCAGAGTAGAATACACAGCATTGATAAACGCTGCCAGAGCAGCACCATCCAGGATGCTTGACGGGGTCAAGACAGTACTATATCATACTAGGTGCTCATAAGAAAGGTTGAACCCCAGGAATTGGTTTTCGACTTTTCACTCCTGACGTACAACCCCTATCATTTCATATCCGGATACCAGCTTTGTGAAAGGAAGGATAACAAATGCCAGAAGACAGGAAGGAATCTAAAGGCATAGGCAGAAGGCAGTTTCTCACGGGGGCAGGTGCTGCTGCCATCACTGGTGCTATCGCCGGCCTTGCTGCCTGCTCTCCATCCAAAACAGAAGAAGAGGCCCCGATATCCGGGGTGATAGTACATGACCCGACTAAATGCTCTGGCTGCGGGGTGTGTGGCCTGATGTGTTCGCTGTATCACGAAGGTGAGCAGGGTCCGGCACTGGCCAGGTCAGGAGTAGTCCGGGACCCCTTTACCTACGAATTCACCTTCAATGTATGCCAGCAATGTCATTCTCCAGGCTGCTACTTTGCCTGCCCGCTAAAGGACACGGCTCTATGCATTGATAGTGTGACCGGGACCATATACGTCGTTGAAGAGAATTGCACCGGTTGTGAGAAGTGTATTGAAGCCTGTCCACTTGACCCTCCGAGAATAATACTGCATCCGGAGAGGAAAGTTGTCTTCTCCTGCAACCTGTGCATGGACAGAGATAAGGGGCCAATATGCGTCGAATACTGCTCCATGGATGCCCTGAGGTATGTAACCAAGGACGAGAGGAAAGAAAATGGCGAAGTCGTACGGTTGGACCGGGAGTATTCTCTGGGTTGACCTCACCAATAACAGGATAACCAGGGTACCCACATCGGACTTTGAACCGGAGAAGTTTATTGGCGGAGTGGGGCTGAACACCAGGATATTCTGGGAACTGGGAAGCCCGAAAGTAGATGCCTTTCATCCTGACAGCCCCCTTATAATATCAGTTGGCCCACTGACAGGTGCCAGCGGGCCGTTCAACAGGGCAGAGGTCTGTGGCATAGCGCCCCAGTGTTATCCGGAGGAGCTGTTCGCCTATTCGGGGTTCGGGGGGAAATTCCCTTCGGAGCTCAAGTACGCCGGGTACGATGGCATCGTCATTCTGGGGAAGGCGGACAGACCGGTCTATCTATCGATACACAACGATGAGGTGGAGATAAAAGACGCCAGGCACCTGTGGGGTGTGGACACTTTTGAAACACAGCAAACGCTGTTGAGCAGTTATCCCAGGGCCTCGGTGCTGACAATAGGCCCGGCTGGAGAGAACCTCTCCCGTCTTGCCATAATTCTAAATGAGACTGCCAGCGCTGCTGGTCAGGGTGGCTACGGGGCTGTCATGGGGTCCAAGAACCTGAAGGCCATCGTCGTCCGGGGAACCGGTGCTCTGAAGCTTGCCAGACCTGACGATTTCCTGGGACTGGTCAGTGACAGGATGGCGGCGGGCGAATGGTTGAGTGGAGCAGCACAATCATGGGGTAGATATCCTTTGTGCGGAGAGGTTATCAAGGCAGACATGCAACTCAACCATCTCAAAAAATTCGCCGGCTGTTACGGATGCCCCTACCAATGCATGGGTTTCTATGATATCCCGGGCATAGGCAAAGGTGCCCAGATGTGTGTCGAAGCGTGGTACGGGTATTTTTCCAGAAACAGCTCCGAGGGTTACTGGGAAGGGAATATCCTCTCACAGAAGCTGGGCATTAACAACTACGAACTGCTGGGAATGATGATATTCCTCACGGCAGCCATTGGCTACGGAGCTGCCAGTAAAAAGGACCTGGGTTTATCAACTATTCCGCAGATAGACAATGCCGGGCAACGGGAGTACGGCGGGCAGAAAGCTCACCATCAATTCCTCACGGAGCTGCTGAACGGAATAGCCGACGGGACCAGTCTGCTGTCCCAGGGTGTAGGCAGAGCGGCAGAGCAGCTGGGCCAGAAGGCCGTGGACCTGTATGAAGAGCGATATCCGGCCAGGGGTTATACATCCCATCATATAGAAAACGTGGGGTCGGCCCTACACTGGGCTACCGACACCAGAGACCCATATAGCTCCTGTCACGACTACGTCTTTGCTTTCGGTCCGTATCCACAAATTGCCGCCCACTTTGGAGTACCGGGTGGTGATTTTACTCCAGGCGGGAATAAAAATAAGAATGTGTATGAGCGCACGGAAGATCAGACCGCCTGGGTCCAGAACCACCAGAGCCTGAAGAATTCGCTGCCGATATGTGAATACGCAAGCATACCATACGCATTCTATCATCCTCCCGCTATGGACATAAGAATCTTTGAAAGCCAGGTACTGTCCGCGGTTACCGGGATAGATTACAGTGTGGACAAACTATGGGAAGCGGGAGAGAGAATCTGGGCCCTGCGTCGGGCTATTATGGTACTCAGAGAGAACCGTACAAGGGAAGATGATAACTTGAGCCACGTCTGGTTTGAGAAAATAGCCGGTGGCGATCAGACACTGGCTGCACCACTGGACAGAGACCAGTGGGAAGCCCTCAAAGACAGGTACTACGGTATACGCGGTTGGGACGTCAGCACCGGTTGGCCCGCCAGAGCCAGACTGGAAGAACTGGGCATGAAGGATGTGGCTGACACGCTGCAGAGTTCCGGTAAACTGGGCCAACACAGCCGGCAAGAGCCTCAGATAGCAAGTGTCCCCTCTTTTTGATTGTGACCGGCCTGAAACTCAGACTATGTCCGAATGTTCGGTCCAATGTTCTGTTTGCATTTCGCACAGGCAGGGGTTCGTGGTATACTTGAACAGACGTCCGGTCGCATCATCGGGTCAGGACCGGAGAAAGGGAAACCGTTTCTCTCGTCTTTTATTACCCTGCCGATGGCACCGGGAACTCGAACGAAACGGACTGCCCGTTCAACATGAATCATTATTCCGTCTTGTTAACGAGATGTATATGAGCTTTTTACAACGTGCTGCAGCATCCCGAGGCTTGAACTCTGGAGGAGGGACTGAATGGATAATATAGAACTGGAAACCACTCGTCGGGAGATGCTGGGAAAGGAAGTCAGGTTCCTGCGTCGCCAGGGCATTATGCCTGTTCATCTTTTTGGCCATGGTATCGAGTCACTGGCCTTGCAATGCGATGCCACAAGTCTGCAACAGACATTATCCAGAGCGGGGCAGACAAGGCTTATCAACATTAAAATACACGGGGAAAAAAAGCCAAGGCCAGCCGTAGTCCGTGGAGTCCATAGAGAGCCGGTAAGAGGCGGGCTGCTCCATGTGGATTTCTTTCAGGTCAGTATGAAAGAGCGGGTGAAGATAGATGTGCCTCTTATCCTGGTAGGGGAAGCCCCAATCCTGAAATCGAAAGATAACATGGTGGTGCAGGAGCTGAATAAGCTGGCTGTTGAGTGTCTTCCGGCCAATATCCCGGGTAGTCTGGAACTGGATGTCAGTTCTCTCTCAGAGCCGGAGCAGGTCCTGCGGGTAAAAGATATTGAAGTCGCTGAGGACGTCACGGTCCAGGATGACGCCGAGCTTGTCGTCGTAAGGGTCACACTGCGGCAGATGGCGAAGATAGAAGAACCCGTAATAGCAGCAGAAGCAGTTGTATCCGACGAGGAACCCTCACCGGCTGAAGGCGAGTAACCGGGAGAACAGTTTCCCTCGATATGATATCGGCTGGTCAGGTATTGCTGCTTGGGTTGCAAAGTCGGTTTATTTGTTATATAATGCATATTAGGTTTTAGAGTAGGTTATTGCATACTAATTCAGCCCTCAAGTTACATCCCAACGGGTCCACATACAAGTGTCAGATGACCGAAACTCTTACCGAGTAAATAAGAGAGGAGGTCATTCATGGCCGAAGACAGAACCATAACATGCTACGATTGTAGCGCCACTTTCACGTTCAGCGCTGAAGAACAGGAGTTCTTCGCTTCCAAGGGGTACGAAAACGACCCCAAGCGCTGCCCTTCCTGTCGCGAAGCAAGGAAAGCGAACCGCCAGAGTACTGGTGGCTACGGTTTCAGGAGCCAGCGACAGATGTTCCCCGCGGTGTGTGCCCAGTGTGGCAAAGACACCGAAGTACCGTTCCAGCCCCGTGAAGGCAGACCGGTATATTGTAGCGACTGCTACAGCAAGATGAGCCTGAACAGGCGATAGTAGCAACCAGCATTCGAAAAAGCGCATGGACCAGGTAACCGGTCCATGCGCTTTACTATTTGCTCCCTGAAGTCTGCCCGGGTAAGCCTATAGTGTGTTGTCAGGTCAGGATTACTTGTCGGCGTGTCCGGGGATTAGTCACCGGTCGGCATCTAATATGGTGCGGACGACCACGCTATGTACATGCCGTACAGCCTCATTCTCCGCCGTACTTTTTCCTCAGGGCTGGCTTTTCTATCTTACCGGTGGGGTTACGCGGTACTTTATCGAAAAAGAATCGGCGCGGTCTCTTGTAGCGAGGCAACTGCTCTTCGCAGAAGGCCAGAACATCGTCTGCGGTGAGGGTCTCACCGGGGTTCGGGTCGATTACGGCTACGACTATCTCTCCCAGTCTTTCGTCAGGGATACCGATTACGGCAACATCGTAGACCCCGGGATGACTCTGGATGACGTTCTCAACTTCTACCGGATAGATATTCTCACCGCCAGTAATCACCACGTCCTTCTTCCGGTCGGTCAGATAGATGAACCCGTCATCGTCCATCCTGGCGATATCGCCGGTGTAGAGCCAGCCGTCTCTCAGGGTCTCGGCTGTCCTGGTCGGATTCTTGTGGTACTCCTTCATCACACCGTCGCCCCTGACGAGCAACTCTCCGTTCTCTCCGGGGGTAACATCGTTGCCCTGTTCACCGACTATTCGTAGCTGCCAGCCTTCTCCCGCCTTACCGATTGCGCCAACCTTGTGCTCGTTCTCTATTCCGAGATGGACGCACCCCGGTCCGGTCGATTCACTCAGACCGTAGTTGGTATCGTACTGCATTTTCGGGAAGTACTCTTTCCAGCGTCGCACCAGACTGGGAGGCACTGGCTGGGCACCGATGTGCATCAACCGCCAGCAACTCAGGTCGTAGTCCTCAATCCTGAGTTCCCCACGGTCTAGTGCACCGAGGATATCCTGCGCCCACGGTACCAGCAGCCAGACGATTGTCCCTCTCTCGCTGCTCACGGCCTCAAAGATGCTCTGCGGATTAATCTCGGTTAATATGGTAGCCCTGCCCCCGACGAGCAGGCTGCCGAACCAGTGCATCTTGGCGCCGGTGTGGTAGAGCGGTGGGATGAGAATGAAGTTATCTTCGTGCCGTTGATAATGGTGACGTTGCTCGGTTATTGCGGCGAACTCCATATTGCGGTGAGTGAGCACAATCGGCTTCGGGTCACCGGTGGTCCCGGAGGTGAAATACAGACCGCAGGTGTCGTCATCTCCCAGCGGCACGTCCAATGGTTGAGAAGGTGCCTCGTCAATAAGGGTCTCAAGGTCTTCCATGCCATGAGGCAGGTCCTGCCCGACAAACAGGTAGTCCCTGACGGTGGACAGATGGGTGCGGATTCCGGCTATCCTGTCGGTAAACTCCTCCCCGAGAACCATTGCCCTCGCTCCGGAGATATCGACGCAATACCGGATGTCCTTCGCATTGAACCGGAAGTTGAGCGGGACCGCCCAGGCACCGGTGCGGATAATGCCAAAATAGGCTTCCAGCCAGACTATCGAGTTCATCATCAGATGAATGACGCGATCACCCTTGCCGATACCTCTCTCGGTGAGCACACACGCTATCCGGTTTGCCCTATCGTTGAATTCCTTCCAGGTGACCTGGCGTCTTATCCCCTGGCCGGGCTTCAGCTCAATGAGGGCAGTCTCATCCGGATACTCCCCGGCATTCCTTTCGAGCATATCAACTATGGTCATTGACCGATAAACCTCCGGTGGCCCTGATTAAGTTGGCGCTGCTATGGGCCTGCCAGGCCGGGCAGGAATGTGGCTATCTGGGGCCAGGCTATCAGTATTGCTACGGCAATAATAAGAGCCCCAAGGAAGGGGAATATCCCCTTGAAGATGGTCTCCAGGGGCACGTCCTTGGCAATCCCCTTGATGACATAGACGTTTATGCCCACTGGTGGCGTGATTACGCCCATCTCCGTCACCAGTACAATTATCACACCAAACCAGATGGGGTCAAACCCCAGGGTCATCACCAGCGGGTAGATAATAGGGATGGTGAGGGTAATCAGGGCGAGGGCGTCCATAAAAAAGCCGCCCAGCAGGTACATGAGGATTATTATGGCCATGATGGCCGTTGTCGGTAACGGTAACCCGCCAACCCACTCGGCCAGCATGAAGGGGATTCTGGTCACGGCAATGAAATGTCCGAAGAGGACAGCCCCGGTGATGATAACAATAACCTGACAGGTAACTTTCAGCGCATCTGTAACGGCAAAGCGGAATCCCTCCCAGTTAATCTGACGCCGGGATACTCCGATGAGCAGCGCACCGGCAGCCCCGACTGCTCCTGCCTTGGTCGGGTCAAACCATCCCAGGAAGAGCCCGCCCATTACCAGGGCAAAGAGGATGAGCATCTCGGTGGTGCTGCCAAGTCCGGCAATCTTTTCCCGCCACGTGGTCGGTTTTCCGGCCGGTGCCAGCGCAGGGTTGCGCCAGCATAGCAGAAAAACCACGGCTATAAAGAGCACCGCCAGCAACAGGCCCGGGAGGACCCCCGCCATAAAGAGTTTCCCGATGGACTGCTCCGTAAGTATCCCGTAGATGATGAATATCGTGCTTGGCGGGATGAGGATACCGAGGCTACCGGCTGCGGCAACACTACCCGTCGCCAGTGAGTCATCACAGCCGTAGCGCTTCATCTCCGGCAGTGAGACACGGCCCATCGCCGCCGTGGTGGCCGTGGTTGACCCGCAGATAGCGGCAAAACCGGCGCAGCCGGCAATGGTTGCCATGACAAGACCACCACGCATCTGGCCAAAGAGCTTATGGCTGGCATCATAGAGTCTGCGGCTCATACCGGTGGCATAGGCCAGCGAGCCCAGTAGCATAAACATCGGGATGACGGTAAGCGAATAGGACGAGAACTGCTCGAAGAAGTCCAGCGCAAGGCGGCTCAAGCCAACATCCGGTGCTACCAGTAAGATGTAGCCGACCATCCCGACGAATGCCATGGCAAACCCGACCGGCATCCCGATAAGCATGATGGCAACCAGGGCAATAACGCCGATAATGCCTGCAGCAACGGGATTCACTTCTTCACCACTTGTAGTATTGCCCGCAGCAACTGGCCCAGCATCACCAGGCAGACAGGGATACAGCAGAAGGCTATAGCGCAAATGAAGGGGTGGAACGGGATTCGCTGGGTCATCGAGACCTGTCCGGTGGTCTGGATGATACGGGCGTACTCAAAGCTCCGCCAGGCGAGTAGCGCAAACAGACAGAGGCCAAGCAGTGATACGAAAGCAGAAACGGCCGATTGTACCCGTGGCGGCATTCGAGCCGTGAAGAACTCTACCTGGACGTGGCCGCGCTCAACCAGTGTATAGCTGAGGGCAAAGGCCGTTACCAGTACTCCGAGGTAGCCGACTATCTCGATTGCTCCGGGTACCGGCTGACTGAAGAGCTTGATACCGACGATATCGGCAATGGTAATTGCCAGCATGCCCACGAGGGCGATACCGGCAATTACGGTCACCCAGCGTGATGATTTATCGGCAAATTTCTCAAGGCGCTCAACTATTCGGGACATAGCTCCATATAACCAACAGGGTGCCCGTGGCAGATTACCTGCTGCGGACACCCTGGCTTACTGCTATCTGCCGTCTGACTAGTCTTGTGGAAGGAGTGGTACCAGTTCATCCTCAACCCACTGGGCACTCTGCTCAACTGTCGGTGTCCGGCTGCCCCAGTAGGCAACTCGCTCCAGTATGTAGGACTGATACTCGGCCGCGCTTAATCCCGCTTCTGTCTTATCAGCTATATACTGCTCAATCAGTGGGTCTACCGCCACCTCTACCCAGCGGGCCATCTCTGCTTCAGGAAGGTCAATAACCTCCCGGCCACCACCGAGTTCCAGGAAGTAGTCAATGCCGACCTTATCGTAGTAGTCCCAGACCTGACCGTGCTTCAAGACCCATTCTTCACTGACATCGCTGAAAACCTTCTGAACGTCGGCCGGCAGAGAGCTCCACTTGTCATTGTTCATAACCACGAACATCATGGTCGTGTTGCCGACATCGTAGCAGCCGGTCACGTATTTCACTACCTCGGCCTGTTTCCACCCCTTGAGAACCTCCCGAGGTGTGAAACTGCCATTGACGACGTTCTTGGAGAGCATCTCATAAGCCTCCCCCTGGGAGGCACCGTAGCCCTCCGCTCCGAGGGCTTCTACAATACTGGCACCAATACCGGTGGACCTTATTACAAGGCCCTTGAGGTCTTCCATGGTGCGTACGGGTTTCTCGGTGGTGAAGATGACCCCGGGACCATGCGCGTGGAAGTAAAGGGGATGGGTATCATCAAGCTCGGCAGGCTTGAACTCCTGGTAGAAGTCGTTGGCGACCCTGGTAGCCACCCACCCATTGGGATAGGCATGTGGCAGGTCAACCAATTCACAGGCCGGGAAGCGCCCGGGTGTGTAGGCGAAGAGTGACATGGCGATATCGGCGATACCCTGGACCACGCCGTCATAGGTCTGCGGTGCAGATATCAGCGAACCGCCGGGGTAGTAGGTTATATTGACCTTTCCGTCAGTCCTGCTCTCGACCTCTTTTATCCACTCCTCCGCCAGTATAGAGTGCAGGTGGGTGGGTGGGAAAAAGTTACTGTAGGTTAGCTCAATCGTCTCAAATGTCTGCTCTTCGCTCTGGCAGCCCGGTAACACACATAGAGCCACTACCAGGGATACCAGAAGAATTACCAGGGTATTTTTCTTCACCGGTTCAACCTCCGTTAATAGAATCGCGGTTCTTAGACCTGACCGTACATCAGTCCCCATTCAAAAAGACCTCCCGGATGGGAGGATTTCACGTACGGCGACGCCTTCAGCACGCTCGGTACACTGTATCACAACCCGCTACGGCAGGTCAAAGCTGACCCGGAGCCTGCTGCAAGCTGTCAGCCATCCGTATCACCGGGCATAACCCGCTATGCTGAGAGAAGGTATGGTGTGAAACAGATTACCAGGGTGTTTCACGTTCCTTAAGGGTCTCGATGAGGTCTTTGATAGTTATCGCCGCCAGGGTCAGTGTCTGGTACATCCCGCGGGCACTAAGCCGTATTGCCAGCTTGGCGATTGCCTCATTGCTGGGGGCCTCCACGATGTTGACGAAGTCGTACTGCCCCAGAAGGGCGTACTGGTCAATGATTTTTACCCCCATGAGCTCCATCTCTTTGTTGATTCCCTGGAGGGCTTCGGGGTCTTCCTGGATGGCCTTCCTGCCGGCGTCAGTGAGCGTGGTGAGCATAAGGTAGACGGACATTTCTTACCTCCCTGGATTGGGTCTCTTCGGGATTCCAGCTGGAATCCCGCCAGTATTATAGCAGGTCTGGCATACCGGTGTATCAATACCGGTCTGTGAGTGCGCGCACTAAAGTACGCGTACTATTGCACATCATTCCGGTTGTGCTATAATGTCAGACGAACGCTTACTGACGCCATGAAAAAGGAGGTGTAGTTATGACAGAAGACTCGGTAATTACGGATGAGATGAAGGCCGCTATCGGTGTGGAATCGGAGCCCTCCGTATACGAGATTGAGAAGGAACCGATAAGACGGTGGGCGGAATCAATCGGTGACTCCAATCCACTCTACCGTGATGAAGAATACGCCAGGAGCAAGGGGTACCGCAGTATCATTGCACCACCGGGCTTTATGGCCCAGTACGCCTTCCCCGTCAAGGCTGGCGGCGGCGGGCGTAGTTTCCGGAGCCCGTTTACCCGTATGCTCAACGGCGGCAATGATTACGAGTTCTTCAAGCCGATACAGTCAGGCGACACCATATCCGCCACTAACAAGCTCGCCGAAATCCGGGAGAGAACAGGCGGCATGGGCAAGATGCTTATCATCATCAATGAGACCACTTTCAAGAACCAGGACGGAGAGATAGTCGCCAAGGCACGCAGCACTGGCATCAGCTACTAACTGCCGGGAAGTAAAGGAGAAAGAAATGGCTGAACAGCTTTACTGGGAAGATGTACAGGAAGGAACAGAGGTAACCGCACTGGCGAAGAACGCCACCACCCAGCAGCTGGTTCGCTGGGCCGGGGCCTCCGGCGACTTCTACCAGATACACTACTACAAGGACTTCGCCCTAGGCAATAACCTGCCCGGATTAATCGTTCACGGAGCCTTGAAGAGCGCCTGGCTGGGCCAGCTCGTCGGAGATTGGGCCGGTAATGAGGGCATAATAAAGAGCTACGGCTGCAGCTACCGCGGCATGGACATCCCCAATGACGATCTCACCTGCAAAGGTGTAGTGACCAAGAAGCATGTTGACGGTAACGAGCATATCGTGGAGTGTGATATCTGGCTGGAGAACTCTAAGGGTGAGAAGACAACACCCGGCACCGCCGTGGTCGTTCTCCCCTCGAAGAACTAGCTGCCGTCAGTACTTATGGTCTGACGACACTACTAATTAAATAATTACGGGTCGACAAGAAGGTTGTCGGACTGTCCCGGCATAATCGTCAGGGCTGTCGGCAACCTTTGCATTCCTAGAACCTGTCCTCCAGGCTTTTACGGCGAAATACGTGACCCCAGTTTTCTGCCTTGCCCCGCATCTCCTTCAACCGCGGAATATACCTGATAAGCGGAATCATTAACAGCACGGTGGAGAAAACAGCCAACTCCCACCTGTCATACATGAGCCAGCCGA
Organism: Dehalococcoidales bacterium; assembly: GCA_030667735.1. Taxonomy (GTDB): domain Bacteria; phylum Chloroflexota; class Dehalococcoidia; order Dehalococcoidales; family Fen-1064; genus DUES01. The sequence goes on along the minus strand of DAOUVG010000004.1, from coordinate 7,432 downwards.
TAAACGGGAAGGCGAGCAGTGGCAGACTATAGCTGAAAGTGGGATAGCGTGTCAGCAGCAGAGTCAGCCCGAAGATACCAAGGTAAATTGGTATGCCCCACGGCATTACGAAGAACAGGATACCAATACACGTTGCGCCTCCCTTACCACCACTAAAGCGTAGAAAGACTGGAAAGCCGTGGCCCAGAACAACAGCTCCAGCGGCAAGGAACTGCACTATCTCCGGCACGCCAAAGGCGTCAGCCACCGCGACCGCGGCGGCTCCCTTCCCGGCATCCATCGCCAGGACAAGGGCACCCCACCAGAAGCCAACGCTATAGAAGACATTCATCGCACCCATATTGCGGCTGCCTACCTCACGAATGTCCGTCCCTTTCTTCAACCGACCGATAAAGTAGGCCGATGGGATGGAACCGAGCAGATAGGCAATCACCAGCGCCAGGGCAATGAGGACACCTTCCACTCCACTACCCCCTATACATTTTTTTTGCCGGGAAACCTGGTACTACGACCTCTTTTTTCCCAACCTTTACGTGCATTGAGGATAGACTATACAGCATTTACCTGTCAATAAGGCTCCGGTCCGGAGATTGACAACGGCGTGCCATGAATATTATTGTTATTGGCAGGAGCAACGAGGGACGGGATGCCTCATTGTGAATTGAAATGGGAGATGCCGGTTTAGACTCATATATGTCTGGTAAATAGGTAAGGAGGTATAAGTATGCCAGATATCGATATCGATGCCCCGGGCAAAAGCCTGTTGTTAATGGGTAATGAAGCTATAGCCCGTGGCGCTCTGGAGGCAGGAATAGGATTTGCGTCTTCTTATCCGGGTACTCCTTCATCCGAGATTCTTCCTGCAATAGCTGGTGTCGCCAAAAAAAGAAACATATATGCCCAGTGGGCCGTTAACGAGACCGTTGCCCTGGAATCAGCCGCAGGAGCAGCCCTGGCCGGTATACGGTCACTCGCTTCTATGAAACAGAACGGGGTGCAGGTTGCCATTGATTTCCTTGGCACCTTACCTTTGAGACCTGCAGGTAGCGGCCTGGTGCTGGTAAGCTGCGATGACCCTGAAGGCAGGAATTCCGGCTCAGGTGAAATGGACACACGCCCGGTTGCCAAATGGCTGGATATTCCTTTGCTGGAACCGGGTGATATGCAAGAAGCCAAAGACATGACAAAATGGCTTTTCGATGTCTCAGAAGAGCTTGATATTGTATGTATGCTACGTTGCGTCAGCAAAATATCGCACAGCAGGGGTAATGTAGTTCTCGGCGAATTACCCGGGATAGAGCATAAAGCATACTTTGATATCAAGAAACCAGCCCGAATAGGTTCACCTATCGGAATGCATATGCAGTTACTTCAGAAAATTGAAAAGGCACGTGAGAGATTTGAATCGGCTCCTTTTAATCGATATGTCGGTCCGGATAAGCCTGAATTGCTGATAATAACCTGTGGCGCATCATGGCTCCATTCTCAGGAAGCCGTGAAAGCAATGGAACTGACAGACAGGGTGGGTATTCTGAAACTTGGCACCCTCTATCCATTACCGGAAAAACTCTGTGAAAGCTATCTTGGCAAATCGCGGAATATCCTTGTGGTAGAAGAGATTGCTCCGTTTATAGAACGGAGCATAATGGAACTAACCGCCAATTTACCGGCGTTGGAACCCCGCCCCATTTTTTACGGGAAACGTTCCGGTCATATTAAAAGCTATGGCGAACTGAATCCGGATGTGGTAATAGAAGCAATATCTAAAATAATGGGGGTGAGTTATCAATCGCGTGATAGCGATTACGATAAGCAATTCGAGTCTGCTCCTGAGAACTACAGCGTCACGCGGACCGGGGGAATTTGCCCGGGTTGCTCTCATAAAGCCGCTCACTGGGCAATTAAAGAAGCCCTGAAAAGGGATGGGCGAGAGGGTTTTGAAACAAGTGACATCGGTTGCTATACAAACGGCCTGGGACCCGATGGCTTTTACGTGGCTAAAACGCTCTACTGCATGGGTGGTGGTGCCGGGGTAGCCAATGGTCTGGGTAACCTGGGACAATTTGGTTTCAATCAGCCTGTTCTGGCGGCTACCGGTGATTCTACTTTTTTCCACGCTGTAATGCCCTCTCTGGTTAATGGAGTATATAATCAATCTAATTTCATACTGGTAGTTCTGGATAACAGCGCTACTTCAATGACTGGTTTTCAGCCTCATCCGGGAACCGGGCAGAATGCTATGGGAGAGAGTGCACCCATAGTGAGTATAGAGGCCGTCTGTCGCTCTCTGGGAGTACGGGTAGAAGTATGCGACCCATATGATATTGAAAAGACAACCGATATTCTTGCTGATTTAATGGCAATGGAAAGTGGTGTCAGAGTAATTATCATGAAGCGCGAATGCGAATTGCTGCGAGCAAGGCGTGACGGGCCTTCATACAAAGTCCATGTAGACGCTGCTCTCTGCCTTGGTGAAGCCTGTGTGTATGATAACGTGTGTCGGACATGGCATTGTACAGCTTTGCTATGGAACAAAGAGGAAGACCACGCATGGATAGACCCTGTTATCTGCGCGGGATGTGGAGTATGTGCCGATATATGCCCGCAGGGAGCTATCATAAAGGAGGCAGTAGTATAATGGCGAAACAATTGATGAAGGACCCTCTTAACCTGATAATATCCGGTGTTGCCGGACAGGGTAATGTATTGATAGCAATGGTGATTGGGAATGCGCTGGTAGAAAATGGTTACCAGGTAATGTTCGGGCAAACCTTTGGGTCAAACCAGCGCGGTGGTTCAGTCCGTAATTATATAAGGATATCCAATGAAACAAAGTATAGCCCGATTATTCCACAGGGGCACGGAGATATTATCCTTGGCATGGAACCAATAGAAACTATGCGTATGCTAAAGGAGTTTGGCAATCCGAATGTCATGACTGTGGTCAATCCAAGAGCAATTATGTCAATAGATTCGCGTGGCGGTACTACTGAATATCCTGATATCGATAAGCTACTGGCAGACATAGAAAAACTGTCCTCGAAAACATGGGTAATCAACGCTACTGAAGAGGCACAAAAAATGGGGAACCCGATTCTGGCAAATGTAATTCTGGCAGGAGGTCTCATCGGTGCCAATATTCTACCTCTGGAAAAGAATTCCTTTGAATCGTTGTTGCAGGAGCGTTTCCCCAAAGCATTCGAAATTAATTTTAAGGCTCTTAACAGGGGTATAGAACTGGCAAAGAGTTAAGCCGTCAAATCACAACAAGTCTCTTGTATTTCGACAAGGAGGAAGCTCCATGACTGAGAATATCAATTGTGCCAGGTGTGACAAAGTAGTGTGTGGCAGCGAGCATTCTCAAGAAGGGCCATCAAACTGCCCGACCAGGACAAAGTCAGAGGTTATCAATCGAGCATTGCGGGAATACGATAAACCGGAGATAAGGGAGTTTGCCCGGCAGGCATCGATTCAGGAGTCTGAGTGCTACATGAACCTCCCCGAGGGCCTGACTACCCGTTACCCGAGGGTGGAGGAGATAGTGCAGTTCGCCAGGAAGATGGGCTATCAGAAGCTTGGCATTGCCTTCTGCGACGGCCTGAGGGGTGAGGCCGAGACACTAACCACAATTCTGGAGAGGAGAGACTTCGATGTTGTGTCCGTTTGCTGCAAGGCAGGCGGCATACCCAAAGAGAGGATAGGCATCAAGGACGAGGAAAAGATAATAACCAAGTTCAGTGGCCCGGGTAACTGGGAAACGATGTGCAGCCCGATATCACAGGCTGAGATACTAAACGACGAGGGCACGGAGTTCAACATACTGGTGGGACTTTGTGTTGGGCATGATTCGCTGTTCTTCAAGTACTCCCAGGCCCCGGTGACCGTGCTGGTGGCCAAGGACAGGGTCTTCGGTCATAACCCGGTGGCAGGCCTGTATCTCTCCCCTTCGGTCTACTATCGCAAACTACGGCGCAAGGAGACCGTTTAAGGCAGGGAAGAAGTGGGCACGAGCTGTCGGAGTAGTCTGCTGGCACCCATCGTGTCATTACCTGGCTTCGCTCAGAATGACAGAGGGAGTACCGTTATTGCGAGGAACGCAGTGACGCGCCACTGTCTTCAGTGGCGCACAATCTCGGCACAATTGGGTAACCCTATCCCCGTGCGGCCCAGATGGGCCGCCTTCCCCTTCCCCTTGATAAAGGGAAGGGGAATAATTATTCAAGAGGGGCTTCGCCCCTTCTGAGGGGCGCTCCCTCTTTGACTCTCCAGGGCAATTCTCCGGCATTCATCACTGCACTCCTTTCCGTTCAGAACGACAATAGCAACACTGCCAAAGTGTCACCTATCTATCTGAATGAGAGCGGGTAGCAGGATATCCAACATCCAATTGCGCTATAATCATGGAGGTATAACATATGAGGTTTCTCCTGTACAGTGGAATGTAATCGTGAATGATTTCACCTGCAAACTGGTCGCCAGCGACACTGAACTCCAGGGTGCCTTTGAGGTCAGGCGACTGGTCTTTGTCCAGGAGCAGGGTGTCACTGAAGCCCTTGAGTATGACGGCCTTGACGACGAAGCGTTGCACGTTATTGCCAGAGACGAGGATATAGTCGTTGGTACGGCCAGGGTCAGATTCCCGACCCGCAACCAGGCAAAGATAGAAAGGATGGCCGTCCTGGAACCGTTCCGGCGCAAAGGTATCGCCAGCGCCATTCTCTCCTTCGTGAAGCAGGAGCTGAGAAACAGAGGCATAGAGCACGCGGTTCTGCACGCGCAGACAACCGTCACCGGGCTCTATAAGTTGCACGGCTTTCAGGAAACAGGCTCTCCCTTCCGGGAGGATGGTATCGAACATATAGAGATGTGGATGGACCTCTGAGGCAGGCAAATGCGGATACACTAACCTTGTGACGGCAGATAGGGCTGGGACTGACGACGCGGGAACCAGTATTGAGCCTGAGTAAATCCAGCCCCTCTCGTCGCTATATGTACCCGTGCGTATCCAGTACAGTCACTGGCTGGAGGTAAGTGGCTGTACTGATGAGTGCCTTCCAATAGTACCGGGGCCAAAGGTCGATACCTTCAGTACCCTCATTCCTTGACGCCGGTTATTATTTTGTATATTCTGGCAGCAGGACCCCGCCGGAAGCATACTACGGGGTTCGGACCTGGTACCTCAGCATTATCTTTGAGGTGATGGAGAAATGAGGCTAAAGAATAAGGTTGCAATAGTGACAGGAGCCGGTTCGATAAGACCCGGCATGGGTAACGGCAAAGCCACGGCGATTCTCTTCGCCAGGGAAGGAGCCAGGGTCGTTGCCGCTGACCTGAATCTGGAGGCCGCCGAGGAGACCGCAGGCATCATTCACAGCGAAGGTGGAGAAGCTGTCGCAGTCCAGGCCGATGTCACCAGGGAACAGGACGCCAGTAAACTCGTAGAGACGGCAATCGCCACCTACGGCAAACTGGACATTCTCTTCAACAATGTCGGTGGTGCCTACGGTGGTACCGGCCTCAAGGTTACCGTCGAGGAGTGGGATGCGACGATGGACCTCAATCTGAAGAGCGTTCTCCTGATGTGCAAATACGCTGTCCCCGAGATGGTCAAGAGTGGCGGCGGCACGATAGTCAACAACTCGTCCATGGCGGCCTACCACTCCCACGGCATCTACGCCTACTCGGCGTCCAAGGCCGGCGTCATTGCCCTGACCCGGTGTCTTGCCGTCGCCCTGGCGAAGGACAACATCAGAGTGAACTGCGTGGCCCCCGGACTTATGGACACGCCCCTGGTAGCGCCGATTATGACCGAGAAGCGTATTCGCCGTGTTGAGGAAAGGGTACCGTTAAAACGACACGGCAAAGCAGAGGAGACAGCAGCGACAGTACTGTTCCTGGCATCCGAGGATTCTTCCTACATAACCGGGCAGACGATACCCATTGACGGCGGCCTCTCCGTCCAGTAGGTGGATAGCCTGCTCTTCGAACAGCCGTCCGAGACTGACCATAAGGTGCCAGAGCGACACCTGGCAGGCTACCTCTGGTTTCCTGTCCCACAGGGGCCACATACTTTCAGCCACAGTCTCCGGAACTCGGAGACCGGCACCAGTCGTCGACTCTTCATAGATGGCAGCCAGAGCCTTGAAGTCACTGGTCACCAGCATATCCGCCGGGTTACCACTGCCAACACACGATATGATAATATTCGATGTACAGGGAGGGCAGTATGGCATACGAATACGAAATCAATGAACTGGCCAACGAAGATTCCTGGCGGATGTTCCGCATCATGGGGGAGCTTGTTGAAGGCTTCGATAAGCTGTCCGGTATAGAACCGGCGGTGAGCATCTACGGCTCCGCCCGCGTACAGCCGGGCGACGAGCTTTACGCACGGACAGAAGGAGTCGCACGCCGTCTCGGTGAGAGCGGTTTCTCGATAATAACCGGCGGCGGTCCCGGTGTCATGGAGGCAGCCAACAAGGGAGCCATGGCTGCCGGCGTGACTTCCGTAGGTCTGAATATAGAGCTACCGGAGGAACAGAACCCCAATCCCTATACCACGAAATCGATAACCTTTCACCACTTCTTTGTGCGCAAGGTCATGTTGGTGAAATACGCCCTAGCCTTCGTTATCATGCCCGGCGGTCTGGGGACACTCGATGAGGTAACCGAGGTACTGACGTTGATACAGACATTCAAGATACGACCTTTTCCGGTGATACTCTTTGACAGCCAGTACTGGAGTGGTTTCCTTGAATGGCTGCGAAGCACTGTTCAAGCCCGGGGATATATCTCCGAAGACGACTTAGACCTGCTGCGGATATGTGACGAACCGGACACTGTCGTCGATGCGGTACAGCAGTGGTGCATCAAGCACGAAATCGGCGGTAGAAGGGCACTGTAAAAACACGCTTAGAGTGTCAATCCGGCCACCGACTGACGAAACAGGCGGCACCCGCGGCAAGATTTGCCGTCCGCGGCAAGATTTGCCGTCCGCGGCAAGATTTGCCGTTCGCAGCAGGATTTGCCGTTCGCAGCAGGATTTGTCGTCCGCGGCAGGATTTGCCGTTCGCGGCAGGATTTGCCGTTCGCTGTCCGGCCTGATATTATGACCACATGGAAGTAAAACGACCCTCCCTGGATGACATATTTTCGCCCCGTGGTGTTGCCGTGGTAGGGGCCTCACCCGCAGGCAGAGGCTTCGGAACCGGAGTCCTCATGTCACTGCAACAGGCTGGCTTTCCGGCTATCTACGCCGTCAACCCCAAGTATACCGATGTGTTCGGTATCCCCTGCTACCCCAACGTACGTGACATCCCCGGCGTTGTCGACTACGTTGTCGTCAGCATACCCGCGGAGTCGGCGCTTACGCTCCTGGACGACTGCGCTGCCAAGGGAGTGAAAGCAGTACAGTTTTTCACCGCCGGATTCG
>DAOUVG010000145.1 GCA_030667735.1 Dehalococcoidales bacterium | reverse complement strand
GTTCAACTTTATTATCCACGGCAAAGACGGCAACCTCTTTACTTCTCTTCTCCCACTCCCAAAGTCTCCATCCTTTAATTTTCATCGCATGTGTACTATACGACTGACAAATATTGGTGTCAATAGAGTATTCAAAGGGTGTCTAAGAGGGGCGAAGCCCCTCTTTACAAACACTCCCCCTCTCCTTTGATAAGGAGAGGGGGAACGAGGGGGTGAGGTAGACAACCAATCCTCCTAATTGTGCTAAAATAAGCCAATATGATTCCCATCAGACTATCAGTACGCAACTTCATGTGCTACCGCGACAACGTGCCGCCGCTCAATTTCGGCGGAATCCACACCACCAGCATCTGCGGCAGCAACGGCCACGGTAAGTCCGCCCTGATTGATGCCATGACCTGGGCTCTCTGGGGGCAGACCCGCGCCAGGCGCGACGATGACCTTATCTACACCGGTGAGACCGAGGTAGCCGTGGAGTTCGACTTCGCCGTGGGGGAGCAGGTGTACCGCATTATACGCCGTCACTCCCGCCCCAGAAGCCGTCGGGCCTCCGGGCAGACCATCCTGGAACTCCAGATAGCCACCGGGGACGGCTTCAGACCGATAACCGGCAACACAATCCACGAGACACAGAAAAAGATAATCGATACCCTGCACATGGAGTACCACACCTTCACCAATAGCGCCTACCTGAGACAGGGCCACGCCGACGAGTTCACTACCTCCAACCCGGCAAAGCGCAAGCAGGTGCTGGCTGACATCCTGGAACTCTCTGTCTACGACGGGCTTGAGACCCAGGCCAAAGAGCTCGCCAGGCAGCGCGAAACGGAGAAGGAGCAGCTTGAAAGCACCATCAGGGACATCCTGCAAGAGCTATCCCGGAAACCATCCTACGAAACCGACCTTGAAGAAGCGGAAGCCGACCTTGCCCGGATATCCCTTACCATGCAGGGCACTGAATCCAGGGTCAATGACCTGCGCCGGCAGAAGGAATCGCTGGAAACCAGGCAGGGGCAGCTTACCCAGCTTGACGAGCACATCAACCGGCAGACGCGGACGCTGGAGCAGTGGGACGAACAACTCCGGCAACAACTCACCCGAATCAGCGAGCATGAAGACCTGCTCAACCGGCGCGACAGCATCGAGTCCGGCCATGCCCGATTAGTTGAAGCCCGGAAGGCAAGCGACGAACTCTACCGGAAGTCCCGTCAATCACTCAACCTGGAACGGCAGAGAACGCAACTGGACATGAAAATCAAGGAGTCCAGCCAGAGTCTGCTCACCGAACATGCCCTGACCCAGAGCAAGATTAGCCAACTGGAGGCCACTTCTCAGGAATTGCCGGAACTGCGGGCCGAACTGCAGCAGACGCAGCACCAGCTACGGCACCTGTCCGAGGAAGATAAAGCGCTGCGACAGAAGACAACGGTCAGCCAGGAACTCCGCACCCGGATGCACACTCTGGAGACCGGAAAGACACAGCTCAAGAGGGAAATCGCTGAGATTGCCGACAAACTCGACCTCCTGCTCACCGAGCACGGCGCGAAATGCCCTCTCTGCGAGACGGAGCTTGGCGCTGACAGGGTGCGAATCATTGAGGCAAAGTACGCTACCGACAGAGAGCAGAAGTCCGGTTCCCTTCGCTCGGCTGAGACCGGGCTGGCCGATAGCAGGGTAGCATTAAAATCCGTAGAGAGTGAAATCGCCCTGCTGGAGACAAGGCTGAAGCAGGAACGAGAGACGCTACAGGGCAGGGTCACCCTGCTTGCCCGGCAGACCGTGGAGGCCGAGCAGGCCGGCCGAAATCTGGATGAAGAGAGAAACAGACTGAGCGAAATCGAAGAGCGCCTCGCCGGAAAGGATTTCGCCGCTGACGAGCAGGCGTTGCTCGCCGAAATCGAAGCTGAACTCACCAGGCTGGACTACGACCCCCAGCACCATGAGCAGGTGCGACTTCAGATGTCCGACCTGGAGCAATACCAGGAACCCATGCGGAAGCTGGCAGAGGCCGACAGGCTCATTGACCAGGAGAAAGAAGCCGCCGCCAGGGCCGAAACAGCCAGTCGTGAGCTACGCCTCAGCCTGCAAAAGGATAACGCGAAGAAGCTCTTGCTTCTTCGCGCGCTTACCTCGCTCCCCGGTGTCACCGATAATCTGGCCAGGGTAGAAAGCGAGCACCGCACGCTGGCCGCCCGGCAGGAACGCGCCCAGCAGACAATTGGCGGCATCAGGGGCAAGCTGGAACACTGCGCCGAACTTGAGGTGCGGAAGAAGGAAAGAGAGAAGCGCCTGACCCAGGCAGGCAAAGAGGAGGATATCTACCGGGAGCTGGCGGAAGCCTTCGGCAAGAAGGGGATTCAGGCCCTGCTGATAGAGACCGCCCTCCCCGAGATTGAGACCGAGGCCAACAGACTCCTGGGGCGGATGACGGACAACCGGATGCACGTCAAGATAGAGACCCAGCGAGAGACAAAGAAGGGCGATACCGTTGAAACGCTGGACATCAATATCGCCGACGAACTGGGAACGCGGAACTACGAGATGTTCAGCGGTGGTGAGGCCTTCCGTATCAACTTCGCCATCCGCATCGCCCTTTCCAAGCTGCTCGCCAGACGTGCCGGTGCACCGTTGCCCACGCTGATAATAGACGAAGGTTTCGGGACTCAGGATAATGCCGGCATCGAGAGACTGAGGGACGCCATAAACTCGATTCAGGATGATTTCGACAAAATAATCGTCATCACCCACATCGAGGAACTGAGGGACGCCTTCCCCACCCGCATCGACGTCACCAAGACCCCGGAAGGCTCGCTAATCGACTTCGGCTAGCCGGGTGATGAAAAAGGGAAGTCTAAGAGGGGCTCCCCTTCTCAGAAGAAGGGCCCCCTCTTTACAAACCTTCCCCCTCTCCTTTGAAGGAGAGGGGGATACAGGGAGTGAGGTAGAAAAATCTACAGCCCCAGGCTGGGAGCAATCCCCTGCATCGCCTCCACCCCAAGCTCAATCAGTTCGTCAAGCTCGATACCCAGTGTACTGCAGGTAGCAATCTGCTCCCGGTTCGCCCCCGCGGCAAAGCTCTTCTCTTTGAATCTCTTGCTTACCGACTTTACCTTGAGGCTGGCCAGTTTCTTGTCCGGCAGTATCAGGGCAGCCGCCGTAATCAGGCCGGTCAGCGGGTCGACACAGAACAGCGCTTTATCCAGCGTGGTCTCAAGGGGGACTCCGTGTGCTTCGTTATGGCAGAGAATAGCGTGGGCTATCTCCTCACTGACACCCATCTCCCGGACCAGGTCCGCCCCCAGCTTGCTGTGAGCACTCATGTCGCCTTCGGTCAGCTCCACGTCGACGTCATGCAGGAGACCGGTGATTCCCCATACCTCTTCGTCCTCACCGAGACGCCTCGCCAGGGCACGCATCAGGGCCTCGGTGGCCAGCATATGCTTAATCAGGTTCTCGTTCTCAACGTTAGCCTGTACGGAATCGAGCGCTTCTTCTCTATCCATCTCTTCCCCCTCAATACCGGACGGTGTCCTTATCCGACTGGCTTCGGGTCTCTACCATTCAGTATAACACAAGATATCGGCACTAGCCGTCAGCTATCAGTCTGCTCCGGCTCCTGCCGCCAGACTGTGTGTTGCATCCCGCGACAACACCCCTGTCAGATACTGGCCGGTCAACGAACCACTCTCCCGGGCTACTTCCTCCGGTGTCCCTGTCGCCACTACGTAGCCACCCTCGTCCCCCGCCCCCGGTCCCAGGTCGATGATGTAGTCGGCATTCTTGACCACATCAGGGTGGTGCTCGATCACCACGATAGTGTTACCGGCATCGGCCAGCCGCTGCAACACCCCCAGCAGGGCAGCCACATCTTCAAAAGACAGCCCGGTGGTCGGCTCATCCAGGATATAGAGTGTACGGCCGGTAGCACGCTTGGACAGCTCGGTAGCCAGCTTCACCCGCTGCGCCTCACCGCCGGAAAGAGTCGGTGCCGGCTGCCCCAGGTGAATATAGCCCAGCCCCACGTCGTTTAGCGTTTTCAGCCTCCTGCTGACTTTGGGGAAATGCTCGAAGAAGGGCAACGCCTGCGCAACCGTCATGTCCAGCACCTCGGCGATGTTCCTGTCCTTGAACCGGATTTCCAGCGCTTCCCGGTTGTAGCGTTTCCCCTTACACACCTCGCAGGGAACGGTAACGTCCGGCAGGAACTGCATCTCGATTTCAATGAAGCCCTCACCCCGGCAGGCCTCGCAGCGTCCACCCTTGACATTGAAGGAAAAACGCCCCGGAGCATAGCCCCTCATCCGTGCCTCGGGGACGGTGGCAAACAACTCCCGGATGGGTGTGAAGGTCCCGGTGTAGGTAGCGGGATTACTTCGTGGCGTCCGCCCGATGGGAGACTGGTCAATGTTGATTACCTTGTCGATATTCTCCACGCCGATGATTTCGTCACAGTCGCCGGCCGGCTCCCTGGACCGGTACAGCACCTGTGCCAGCTTTCGGTACAGGACTTCGTCAACCAGGGTACTCTTGCCACTGCCGGAAACACCGGTCACGCAGACGAACATCCCCAGTGGAATGCGGACATCCACGTTCTTCAAATTGTTCTGTCGCGCCCCCTTGATGACAATCTCTTCTCCCGAGCCGGGGCGCCGCTGCCCGGGCATGGGAATCCACTTTGCTCCTCCGAGATACTGCCCCGTGATTGACTCCGGACACTTGATTATATCCTCCACAGTCCCGGAAGCGACAAAGTTGTCTGTATCGTGACGCACAACCCGGAATACAACACACCGCAGAACCCATCAGGGTGGCACCCTGATCCGCACCCTCAGTTTGTGGCGGAGGACCGCTATATTGTGT